>JAIVIG010000002.1 GCA_020200675.1 Actinomycetota bacterium | reverse complement strand
CCGTACAGCTTATCGGGATCTAGCCGGTCCAGAACATCGGAATCTAGCAGCCCTTCCGCTACTAGCCCCTGTAGTTCCTGGTAGCTGTGGGGTTTGTAGGCATCGTTTAGGATCATGTCCCGTAGGGTCGATACATGCCAGTACCGGCCGCCCTTAGTGGTAGGCACCTTATCCCGTTCAAACGCCCTTTTGACGGCCCACAGTGCGCGGTCTTCTTCCCCTACCATGCGAAACAGTTCCCTAACCGCCTTCATGCGTTCCGGGTCTACCCGGTAGCTGCGGTCGTCGGCGTTATAGACGAACCCGTATGGCGCGTACCTACCGGGTACGACCTTACCGGCGCGGGATAGGCCGCGCTTACCCTGCTGCATGGTTTCTATCAGGTCGTCCCGTTGGTACTCAGAAAAAACGGCCATCATGCGGTTCGCCATGCGCCCGGCCGGTGTCTTGTTTGACTGGCCGCTTCCAACGGCGACCACATCTACCCCGTCTAGCTTCATTTGCAGCATGAAAGCTTCGTATTTAGCTAGCGTTCGGGCAAGCCGGTTCCACTTGTTAACTATAACCGCGTCTATCGCGCCCGATTCGGCTAAGAGCTTGCGCCAATAGGTCATGGTCTGCGAGAGGGTCGGCCTTCCCAACGGTACCTGCTCCAAGCTCTTCGGACGAGCCTGCCCACGATGACGACCGCATTCGAGAAGGAGATCCAGAAGTCGATGACCCGGCCCCGCCGCTCCGTACACCACACCAGCTTCTTGTGGGCGTTTTGCCAGGAATTGGTACGCTCCACTACCCAGCGTTTCGTGGCTCGTAGAGGTGCCGGCTTGCCCTTCTCGGAGATCACGCCAACCAGGCCGCGTTCCTCCAGCCGCTCGAGGGTGAGGTCCGAGTCGTAGCCGCGGTCCAGATGCACGCTCGCCTCCTGCCCGGCCAGGCTCCCCAGCGCGTCCAGGGTCTCGGCCAAGAGCGGCGAGTCGTGGCGGTTAGCCGGGGCGGCGACGAACCCGAGCGGGATGCCCTCCGCGTCGACGGCCACCGAGCGTTTGATGCCCCGTTTTCCCCGGTCCACCGGGCTCCTGCCCGCCCTTTCGCCGCCGCAAGGAGCCTTCGTGATGCAGCAATCCACGGCTATGTCGTGCGGCTCGAGGCCGATGATCCGGTCGTAGGAGTCCCTGGCGATGTTCTCGAGCTCCTCCATCGCCCCGGCTTCCATCCACTCGTCGCGCCGGCGGCGCAGGGTGGTGGCCGAACACCCTTCCTCGGCGATCCGCCAGTAGGCACAACCGAACACTAGGATTTGGACGAGCTTGTCGAAGACCACCCTGTCGGGAACGCGAGGCCGGTGGCAGCCGAGGGGATGTTCGACGATTCGTTCGGGCAGCAGCGCGGAGAACTGCTCCCAGACAGGATCGATGATGTATGGTGGTAGCGCGGGCACGGATCGGCTCCTTCAGAGGGTAGCTTGGAGAACTCCCCGAATGATCGAACAATCCGTGCCCGCTTACAAAGGATGTGCTTCCTATTGGCGCAAGCTCTAAGCCTGCATCTACGAACAATTAGACCGCTCTGCAAAGGGGCAAGCGGCCTCTCACGCCTGTTCGGAAGTTAAATTGGAAGCCAAGGCGTCCATCGCAGCACCGCGTTCGCCTGCACAACGGGAGCATTCTCAATCGCGGCGTACGACGCCCTGGCGCCAGGCGTAGACGGCGGCCTGGGTCCTGTCGGCGAGGTGCAGTTTGCCCAGGATGTTGCTGACGTGGTTCTTGGTCGTCTTCTCGCTGATGAACAGGCGACCCGAGATCTCGGCGTTGCTCAACCCTTCCGCTATAAGCTTGAGCACCTCGAGCTCCCGGTCGGAGAGGTCGTGGAATACGTTTGGCTCGTCGCGGCGGGCCCCGTGCAGCTCTCTCACTACCCTCGCGGCCACCCGCGGGTGGAGGACGGCCTCGCCGCTGGCCGCCTTGCGGACAGCGTCGGCCAGCTCGTTCGGACCCACCTCCTTGAGAATATAGGAGAGGGCGCCGGCCTGGATCGCGGGGAAGACATGCTCGTCGTCGTGGTAGGAGGTGAGCACCACGACGTTCGTGCGCGGAGAGCGGGCCTTCAGACGTCGCGTAGCCTCCACGCCGTCCATGCCCGGCATGATCAGGTCAACCAACGCCACGTCGGGTGCGTGCTCGGCCGCGAGCCGCACGGCTTCTTCACCCGAATCCGCTTCGGCGACCACGGCGATGTCGCTCTGCGTCTCGAGGAACGCTCGCACCCCCTGGCGTACCAGCGCGTGGTCGTCCACCAGCAGAACGGTTATCGGCTCGCTCACGTTTTCTTGCCCTCCTCTCTAGATGCGCCGGCCAACGGACAGACGCAGACGACGCGCGTCCCCTCGCCCGGCGCACTCTCGACGTCGACGCGCCCGCCGAGCTTCTCTAGCCGTTCGCTCATGCTTTGCAGGCCGAAGCCCTCCTGCGATCTCTTCGCGGGGTCGAATCCACGACCGTCGTCGGCGACGCGCAGCGTCAGGCGGTCTATGTCGTAGATCAGATCGATCTCGGCTCTGCTGGCGCCGCTGTGCCTGGCGACGTTCGCCAGGGCTTCCTGGGCAACGCGAAACAGCGCCTGCTCGATCTCCAGGGGCGTCTCGCGCTCGCCCCGGACGTTGATCTCGGCCGGGATCTCGCTTCTGCGCGACCAGTTGGCCGCGTAGTCTCTCAGAGCCGCCGGAAGCCCCTTGCCCTCGAGGGCCGCCGGGCGCATCTCGTGTATAAGGACGTTCAGCTCCTTCTGCGCCAGACGTACCAGCTCGTCTGCCCGCGCCAGGTGCGACTCGGCGGCCTCCCTGTCCTGCTCGATCAGGGCGCGGGCGGCGGCGATCTGCAGGGAGGTGGCGAAGACCTGCTGTTTGACCGAGTCGTGCAGGTCCCGGGCGAAGCTGTTGCGAGCCTCGAGCGTCGCGAGTTCCCCCCGGGTCTCCAGAAGGTTCTCCAGCTGTCCGGCCATGCTGTTGAGTTCCCGCGAGAGCTGCCCGAGCTCGTCTTTGGAGCGATCCCTGGGTGCCACCGAGAAATCCCCCCGACTCCACGCTCGGGCGGCGTGGGCCAGCCTCCGAAGGCGCCGGGTCAGGCTCCACGCGGTTACGAAGCCAAAGATCGTCCCGATAACAGCGGCGGGGACCGTCAGCGCGATCGCGCCGACGCCCAACAGGACCAGGGTGACCACGGTGAGGTCGGGTAGCCCCAAGGCGCCCACGACCGCCCCGAGGACGCGCCCGTCGTCGCCGGTCACCGGCGCGGCCATGGCCCCAGAGTCAGGTCCAGGCTTCCCTCGTCTTGCCCGGCGCCTCCCTCGCCGAGGGTCTGTCGCAGCTCTTCGCGCAAGGCCTCCGCGTCGGGGGGCGTCTCGGAGAGCACCGGCTCCACCCGGGGCACGACGCTCTCCTTCATCTCCTGCACGACGAAGCCCGGCAATATGGGCGAGCTCAACAAGGCGATCAAAGCGGCGACCAGGAGCAACTCCGCCATGAGCAACGCCACGACGGTCACCAGCGTGTAGCTCAGCGTCAGCTTCCAGCGCAGCCGCCGCAACGAGAAAAATCCGCGCTTCATACGAAACTCTCCGAACCCGTGTCCAACTCTTCTCGGAGCCGCACCTTATTCTAACCCGCTCCGTGCACCCACCTTTCGGGAAGTGCTCTCTTCCCGAGAGACGGTAGCGCATCGGTCCCGGTTCCGGACGCATCCTCGGACCTTCGGCGGTCGAGTTGGTCATGCTCCGTTCTCAGAGAAGAAAAGAGGCCCCGACTCAGAGAGCGGGGCCTCGATGTGCCGTCGGGTGTTGCCTAACGGTCCTCTATCAGGTCCGCGACGAAGGGGTAGCGGTACTCGTCGCCCTGGCTCACCCTATGGGCCGCGTAGGCGGCGTGGACGAAGGGCACCAGGGTCAGTAGGGCCATCACCGGCACGAGGAGGAAGCCGATCAAGATCAGCATCAAGAGCCCCGTGAATGCCCAACCGACGCCTAGGAGCACGAGCCACGTCACCTGGTACCACATCGACTGGAGCGCGTGGAACGCTACCTTTTGCGAGCGATCCTTGTAGACCAGCCAGATCACCAGCGCCGCGATCGGCCCCAGAAACCCGGTAAACAGGTTCAGGAACAAGCTCAGGTGCGCGAGGACGGACCAGCTCTTCTCCTCCTGCGCGCTCATCGACGCCGGGTTCGCGCCGTGCTCCCCGATCATCCCGTAGTTCTGCTCTTCCGTCTGCATTATCCGCTCCTTACGGTAGCCAACAACTTATGGTCTAACCTTACGCCGTGACGGACCGGGCGACATCGGCCTGGAGACGGAATCTGAGTAGGACCAGAGACCTACTAGAACCCATCTCATGAATGGCTTCCGAGAAGTTTTCGTAACTTGTAGAAGGCTGTAAGCAACTCTTTTCGATGTTGCTCAATTCGACGTGAGCTCTCCTGCATCCTTCGGATGGTGCATGGAAACGTGCTATCGACCGCCGACGTGGATGATGGGACGCCGCTTGGGGTCCGGCTCGACCTCCCTCAAGATCTCGTGGGTGACCGGCGCGGTGTCTCCCTCCCCGAAGAGGAGGTAGCGGAACAGGTACACGATGGGGTTGCCCTGCGTCCAGCCGAAGTAGCAGTGCGGCTCCTTGCCGGTCGTGTCGCGCAGATGGAGCAGGAAGGCGGCGATGGCGTTCGGCACGGTCGAGCTTTTGGCGCATAGCACCCAGTGGCCGCCGACCTCCATGCCCCTCACCTCCAACACGTCCGCGAACTCCGAAGGGTCGTCCACGTCGACTTCCAGGAAGAGGATCGACTCGTCGGCCGGGATGTGGTTGTCCTCGCGCTGCTCTCTTTCTTTCAGGTCGTACTCGCGCTTGTCGCCCGCCTGGCGCCGGTTCGCGACTAGGTGGATCTCGCTTTTGTTAGCTACTTCGTCGATAAACTTTTGGGCCGTTTCGTCAATCTCTATCTTCTCCGCCCGTAGCTCGGTCGTGCGCCACACCCGCGAGACGAGCGAGGTGAAGATGATCGTCCCGATGAAGAACGAGGCAATTATGATGCCGTCGGGCCGCTGTATCACGTTGGCCAGCAGAGCATACACGAACACCAGGGCAACCAACCCGAACGCGAACGCCCCTCGCTTCGATCCCCCGCGCCCGGCAGCCAGGGTCACCGCGACGGCCGCCGAGGTCATCATCGCCAGGACGCCGGTCGCGTAAGCCCCGGCCTGGGCGTCCACGCTGGCCTCGAAGATAATCGTGATCGCTATAGCAACGGCGGTGTAGACCAGCACCAACGGTCTTATCGCCCGCCCCCATTGCGGCGCCATGCCGTAGCGGGGCAGGTAGCGGGGCACAATGTTCAGAAGACCCGCCATCGCAGACGCCCCCGCGAACCACAGAATCGTGATCGTGCTCAGATCGTAGATCGTGCCGAACGCGCCGCCTAGATACTCGTGTGCCACGTATGCGAGCGCCCGTCCATTGGCGCTGCCTCCGGACTCGAACTCCTCGAGAGGGATGAGCACTGCCGTAACGAAGGTTGTTGTGATCAGGAAGAAGCTCATGATCAGGGCGGCTGTGGTCAGCATCTTGCGCGTGTTGCGGATGCGCCCCTCGGGGCGCTCCGGATCGTCGCCCTCATCGCCGCGCACCAGCGGCATCATGCTCACCCCGGTCTCGAAGCCCGAGAGCCCCAAAGCCAGTTGCGGGAAGACCAAGAGCGACACGCCGAGCATCGTCAGCGGGTTGCCGTGGTTGGAAAACAGCGCGCTTTGCCAATTGGAGAGGTTTTGGGGTTGCGTAGCGATCTCGTACAGGCCGACGGCCACCACGATCGAGTTCAGCAGCAGGTAAGCCGCCACCAGGAACACCGCGATGCCTATGGCTTCCTTGAAGCCCTTGAGGAAGACCGCCCCCAAGAGCGTCAGCAGCAAGAGGGTGATGACGACCTCTCGTCCCTCCAGGAACTCCGACACGAACGGGTTCTCGACTATGTGGGCCGTGGCATCCGCTGAGGAGAGGGTGATCGTGACTACCCAAGCGGTCGCCACGAACCCCAACAGGCAGAGCACGGACAGCTTGGCCGTCCAAAACGAGAGCAGCCTCTCGAGCATCGCGACCGAACCCTGGCCATGGGGGCTCTTCTCGGCGACGCGGTGGTACATCGGCAGCATCCCGAAGAGCGTCAGCAGCACTATAAGCAGGGTAGCAACGGGCGAGAGAGCCCCGGCCGCCAGGCCCGCGATGGCGGGTATGTAGCCCAAAGTAGAGAAGTAGTCCACACCGGTCAGGCACATGACCTGCCACCAGGAGTGCTGCTTGGGCTGCCCCTCCTTCGCCACCCGGCCTTTTGGCTCTACTGCTCGGGCTTCGAGCAGCCAACGGCCGAATCGTCTGATCAGGCTCTTCGGGCGATCCTTTGATTCGGCCACTGCCACTCCTGAGTGGGTTGGTTACTTACGGCCTACTCGGCTTACTCATTTTGCAGGCTCAGGGACGTACCCCGCCACCTTTAGTCGTTTGCGTATCTCCCCTGTTTAGAGGAAAGCCCTGATTCGGCAGTGGGCCAGAACGGCAGCTTCCAAAACTAATCCTGAGTACCTCATAATCTTTTGGCCGCACTACGCCTTCCGGGGATTTCAGCACCAGCCCCGTCAGGTACAACGAGAGGCCGAAAGCCAGGATGAGAAAGCCGACGCGCTTCTCCGAGAGTAGCTGCGCGTGGGTAGCGACGGCATCCTTCTCGCCGAGTGCGCGCTCATCCCCGCCGATCTCCTCGCGCAGCTCGAGCGCAGACTCGGCATTGTGGGCGTGAGAGAGCACCGTTGCCCCCACCAGGTCCAGGGCCACGCCGCTGATGACGAGCGCTTCGCTGACAAAGCTCACGGGCACACTGTCCTGTTCGGGTTACAAGTGCTAACCGTAACGACTAACTAACCGTAACACACCCGCCGGTAGGGTGCTCCTATCAGCGGTGTACGCTCGGGCCGACTCGCTTCATCGTGGTGGGCGTAGGGCCGGCGAATCAGAGCGAGATTTAATATTCCAGCGGCGCGGGCGTCCCGGCGGGTTACCTACGGCAAGAGTCTATTTTGCCTCCTACCCCCGGCGGTTCTCCCCGCGCCCCTTTCTCGTGGATTAGAATCCTCGTGGACGGCGGCCTGAACCCGAGGCATCGTATGAGGAGGTCCGTTGCCGCTAAATCCCGAGCAACGCAAGATCCTGGAGGGTTGGATGCGCTCGAAGGCAATCGTCCAGTGCCCGGCTTGCGGAGACAGCAGTTGGAGATTCGCCGAGGCTTCCTACGTTCGAGCACTCTTGGAAGCGGAGAGTACAGACCTCGCCGAAGGCGAGGGGGTCGTGAAAGTCACTTGCGGCAATTGCGGGTACGTGGTGCTCTTCGACGCCGAGACGCTGGGCATCCGAGGTTCGTGGGACCAGAGGAGGAACCTGTGATCCCAAAAGGAGCTGTCTCTTAGGAGTTGGGTCGGGGTACTAACGACGGGCTCCGGCACTCGCTTGTGGTATCCTCAGAGGACAGCAAGAGGTGGGTTTTGTTTTGATAGAGGCGCCGCCCGGAAGAAGGGGCGGCTTTTTTGTTGCGGTGAGACCCGGCCGGAAGAGAAGGGGTGCGTAGTGGACTCGGACCACAAGCCGACCGAGAAGCTCGCCGAGACAGCGGTTCGGTTGGAGGATTCGCCAGGGTACGCCCGCGAACACGACCGGCGGAAGCTGGTCGGGCTGCAGGAAACCATCGGGACAGAAGTCGAGTTGGAGGACGCGTTGCTTGCCCTATCGCCGGGAGAACACCCGCACCCCGCACGGGAGAGTTCCCAGGGCAAGGCCATGCACGAAGAACAACGGGTGGCTGAGATGGCGACCGCCGTTTTGGCGCGCCAGGCGGAGGCCCGGGCTGAACGGACCGGGGAACCACTAGAGGAGGCGCTCGAGGCCGTCCGGAAGACCGAGGCCGGCCGACAGCTCGGAGAACTGCGCGACGGAGCGCACCGCGACGAGGGGGCGAAGCAGTGGCAGGAAGACCTTCCGCAGAAGCGGGCCAAGGAGCGTAAGCGAGCTCGACGAGAGGAGCATGATCGGGCCCAGCAAGACGCCGCTTGGGCGTTGTTCGTGAAAACGGAGCTGCGGGAGCGCGAGCTGCGCCAGGACGGCCAGCTCGCCAAGCTGCTGGGCGAGCCGCAGCCGGGGGAGTCACCGGTTGCTTTGCGGCGGTTGGCCTCCGAAGACCAGAGGCAGGCCGAAGAAGGGCTGGTGGCGCTGATGAGCAGCGGGAAGATCTTCTACAAGCACGTGGACGAGCTTTCCCAAGCGGACTGCCCGGCCAGAATCGCTGCCAACAGGGCTCGGATGACGTGGCTTAAGGAGAGGCGAGATGGATGGCTCGCCCGCCAGGATGATCACTAGAGCGTGTTGCAGAAAGGCTGCGCCTTTCTACAAAGCCATCAGCGTTCAGCTATCAGCAAGAACAAAAAGCTGAATGCTGATGGCTGACTGCTGTCGGCGCGGTGTGCGGAAGGAATGACCTTCCGCACACCGCTTTAGGCCGCGTTGGATTGCTGGTACGGTTGGACAAACCCGAGAACCATCCTGGATACCCCGGAACCCAAGGTCTCCATCTCGCGTGCCTCCTCGGTCCTACCCTGTAGGGTGGCTTCTCGCCGGTGGCGGGCTATGGCCCCGGAAACTATCGACGCTTCCCGAAGGATCTGAGCGGTCCGGTCCGATGCTGGCTGATACAGTGCGCTTCTCATATCCCTGCTGCTCCTTTGCTCTGTCTCCGGGCGATCCCCGGTGGATCGCCTCTAATCAGAATCTTAGGCCGGGCAGGGCACCGGATATATAGGAAATACGTCCCATACTCGTATGGGCATTTGTCCCGCATTCGGATGGGCGTTTGTCCCTGCGGAGACCTTCACGGCGCTTC
This sequence comes from Actinomycetota bacterium, assembly GCA_020200675.1. Taxonomy (GTDB): domain Bacteria; phylum Actinomycetota; class Rubrobacteria; order Rubrobacterales; family Rubrobacteraceae; genus Rubrobacter_F. The sequence goes on along the minus strand of JAIVIG010000002.1, from coordinate 15,503 downwards.
GAACGGACGTGGGGTCGAAGCGAAGATCACGGACAGGCGTCGCGGCCGCTAGCGTGGTCCTGGGCCTTGCCGAAGGGCTAGACTTGTGCCATGAAAGCCCGGGCTGTCAACGTCGCCATCTTGGTGTTGCTGGGGTTCGAGCTGGCGAGCGGTCTGGGCGGCTTCCTGGTCGGGGAAACGGACGGCCGGTGGATGTTCTGGCTGCACCGCGCCGGCGGCCTCGCCCTGGTCGTGCTCCTCGTGTGGAAGGTAGGCATATCGAGGCGGTCTCTCCGTCGCCGCGGATTGAGCGTTGGCACAGGACTCGCGACGATTGGAGGAATCTTGTTTCTCGGGTCGCTCGTGACGGGGTTGCTCTGGGCCGTCGGGGGGCTGGAGCGCTTCCCGGTACCGGTGCTGGGGAGTTGGACCGATCTCAGCCTGCACGTCGCGCTTTCGCTGTTCCTGATCCCGCCGTTCCTGGTACACCTCGGCCTGCGCTGGCCGCGCCCGAGCCGGGCTGACCTGATCGGCCGTCGGGCGGCGCTACGTTTTCTGGGCCTGCTCGCTATCGGCTTCGTCCTCTGGCCCGTCGAGGAAGCGCTCGCCGCGCTCGTCGCCCCTTCCGCATCCAGCCGCCGCTTCACCGGCTCGCGCGAGGAGGGTAGCTTCTCCGGCAACGCCCACCCCGTCACCAACTGGATGACCGACCCGATCCCCCGGATCGAACGCGACCGCTGGCAGCTCCGGCTGCACGGCGAGGTCGAGAGCGAGACCATCTTCTCGTACGAAGAGGTCCGGGCACTCGGCGACGCCGTCCGGGAAGCCACGCTCGACTGCACCGGCGGCTGGTACACGGTCCAGCGCTGGAGCGGGGCGCCGGTGGACGAGTTGCTGGAACGGGCCGGGATGAGAAATGTCGCACGGAGCCTCCTGTTCCGCTCCTCGACCGGCTACGCCCGCCGCTTCTCGCTTGAAGAAGCGAGCGACCTCCTGCTCGCTACCCACGTCGAAGACGAACCGCTCTCTGCCGGGCACGGCTTCCCCTTGAGGCTCGTCGCCCCAGGTTATCGCGGTTACGATTGGGTCAAGTGGGTCTCCGAGGTGGAGGTTAGCCGCGATCCGGCGTGGTTCGAGCTCCCGCTGCCCCTACAGTAGTCCGCGCGCCCTGTGTAGCGAGCCCCGGCTACGGCATCTTCGCCGGCGACGGTTCCGGTGCGGCCCGAATAGAGCCTAACCAGGATCTGGGCACGGCATCCTCAAAGCCGCGCTGGAGCCGAACCGGATCGTACCCGGCATCGAGCACGAACAGCGGGCCAGCGCCGCCCCGTCTATAAAGACGGTCAAGAAGTCCATTGCTGGGCGAATCGCGGTCCCAAAAGGTCGGATCGGACCTCGCTTTCGCCCACTTTTGGGACCGCGATTGCCGTAGTTTACGATGCTGCTTCCTACTACTTGACCGGCTCTCTAGGAGGAGTTCGCGCCAGGCGCGCGCAGCCCGGTCAACTCCTCCGACAGTCGCCGCAGCCGGACGCGGGCACCCGGGTCATAGGCCTGCTCGTCGGCGCGAGCCTCGCGTTGCCCGTCGAAGTACCTGCCGGTGACCCCCTCCAGCTCCGGAGAGATGGCCAGACGGACCGTCGCGTCGGTCCCCTCCCGCACGCTGCTCGACGCGCTGCCGAACGTCTCGAAGACCATCTTGGTGTCCATGAGGGAGGCGGGGTGCAGGGAGTTGGCGGTCACGCCCGTGTCTTCGAGTTCCTCGGCGAGGTCGAAGACGAACATCACGAGGCCTAGCTTGCTCTGGGTGTACGCCCGCATGCCGTCGTAGCCCCGCTCGAGCATGACGTCGTCGAAGGAGATCGGGCTCTGCCCCGCCGAGGCTACGTTGACGATGCGCGAGGGCGCCGACCTGTGTACGAGCGGCAACAGCAGGCGGGTCAGCAAGAACGGCGCGAGGTAGTTGACGGCGAAGCGCAGCTCGTAACCATCCTGGCTCAGGGATCGTTCCGTCTCGCCGCGCCTGCCCGCCCCGATGCCGGCGTTGTTCACCAGCACGTCCAGGCGGTCGTGATCGGCCGTTATCTCGTCGGCCAGCCAGTGTACCTCTTCCAGCGAGGAGAAGTCGGCCAGGTAGTATTGGAGCCTGTCGTTGCCGGTCTCTTCGCGGATCTCGCGCACCGCGGCGTCGCCGCGCTCGCGGTCGCGTCCGTGCAGCAGTACGGTCGCCCCCGCGGCGGCCAGGTCACGTACCGTTGCCTTGCCGAGCCCGTCCGTCGCGCCGGTCACCAGGATCACCGCTTCGTCTACGCTCCTCATAGCTGCTCCTCGCTCAGATCCCACCCGTGCGCTCGCCAGCGAAACGCCGCGAAGCCCAAACGACCATCAACAGGTCGAGTGGACAAGCGCCCCTACCTTCTCGTTCTTTTTGCTCAGCTCGTTGTAGAGCCGGACCGCCTCCCCGGTCCGTTCCACGTACACGGGCACCTTCCTCTCCTCCAGCTCCCGTAAGGTCTCCCGGCGGACCCTTAGCCGCTCGTGGAAACCTCTGGAGAGCACCACCACGGTCGCCCCCCGTTCCAGCAACTCTTCGACGTCGGCGGGCTGGATGCCCGGTTCGTGAGAGGTGCCGGTCTCGCTCCAGTCCCACTCCCTCGCGCCCCCCGGAAAGAGCTTGGCGTCCTTGAAGCAGCCGTCCCGGCCCTCGACTTCCAGGCGTCCCCAGGAGAGGTGGGTGACCCGCGGAGAACGCGTTTCCTGCTCCATCGTGTGTACGCCTTTCTTCGATCTCCTCCGGTTGACCCCTACAGGATACAGAACCGTTCGTGGGTTGGGGTTCGGCACGAGCAGCGGGAGATCCCACCGGCGGTTTAAGACACCGGCGTCGGGGAGAAGGATCAGTGCGTAAGAGTTGTCAGACGACTCGGGAGGAGAGCATGGAAGGCACCAGGCGTCGCAGGGAGTTCGAGGAAGCGTTGAGGAGCGCGATCGCGAAGCTCGGGCGGGAGGGTAACGACCGGATCGACAGGTCCTACATCGAAGAGATAGGACAACGCTACGATCTGGACCCCGACGAAGCCAGCAAACTCTTCGTGAAGTCCAGGGGCGAGATATGGCAGGGGGAGCTGATCGAGGGCGAGTCGGGCTGGGAAGCCGCCACGCTGGAGAACGTCCCTTCCACCGGTATCTCTCCCGAAGACAGCAGCGTCTGAGCACGTAACTATCCCGAGCGGTGTGCACCGGGAGTAGATGTTTGATCGCGCGACGAAACAGGTAGTAGGCATCCGAAACTAACAGCTGCCCCGCCAAGGAGATACCGCATGGCCGAGCCAGACGTCGACCTGAAGGGCTTGCTCGAGAGGAACACCCCCGGCCTGGGACATACCATCGCTTACCGGCTCGACAACGTGACCATCGAGGTCGACCTGTCGGAGGTCGGCGGCGTAGACGAAAGCCTGGCCGAAGGCCTGCCGGTAAGCGTCAACGGACACTTCGAGACGCAAGACAACCCGGAGACGGGCACAAGGTGGGTGTTCAAGGCTCACTCCCTGCACCAGGAGGTCGCGGGCGGTGGTGAGCCGCTCACCGGTCCCCCTCCCCCCGCCTGAGCGAAAGCCGGAGACGGACCGCTCGGAAAGAGTCCGCGCGGCCCCCGAATCACTGCCACAGGAGGGACGCGAGGGCGCGGTAGTGGTCGACTAACTCTTCGAAGCTCATCCGGTTGAGGCCGGAAGGAGACGGCACGACCACGTCGGTCACGCCCGGGACGGCCGGGCTCTCTTGCAAACCCCAACCAACCTTCGACGTCGCGCGAAACCAGCGGTAGACGCCGATGCCGGTGTAGGCGACGGCCCGTGGTCTGTACCGCTCCAGCTTGTCGCGCAGCTCCCCGGCGCCGGTTTGTATCTCCTCCCGCGTCAACTCGTCGGCCCTGCGCGTCGGCCGGGAGGCGAGGTTGGTGAAGCCGATGCCCAGAAGGTCGGGCAGCCGCTCGTCCTCCTCCGGTCTGTACAGACGTTCGGTGATGCCGGAGGCGAAGAGAACGCGCCAGAAGCGGTTACCAGGATGGGCGTAGTGGCGACCGCTTCGCCCCGACGCGAGCGACGGGTTGTAGCCGCAGAACACGAGCCTGAGCCCTGGTATAAGGAGATCCGAGGCCACGTGGTCAACCCGCCGGCATGGCCGCGGCGGTACTCACGAAGAGGGGTTACCCTTCGCGACGCCTCGTCTCCTCCTGTTCGAGCCTCAGCTCGGTGGTCTCGTCTTCGGCCAGCGGTCCGCTACCGGACGCCGCCGGACTCTCCGGCTCGCGGCGCGTCTCCTCCTGGCCGTCGCTCTCCCCTTCGTGGAAGATGATGTCGCTTACGGTCACGTTTAGCTCCGTGACCCGGAGCCCCGTCAGGCTCTCGACGCGTTGGGTGATCCTGTTGCGAACCTGCCCCACGAGGTCGAGGAGGTTCCTGCCGTACTCGATCCCCATCGTCAGATCTATGGCGGCCTCGGTCCTGCCGACCTCGACGGAGACGCCGCGCTTCTGGCTGTCCGAGCCCGTTACGCTCTCTAGCACGCCTCCGGCGGTCCGGGAGACGCCGCCGCCCATGTAGACACCCTCCACCTCCCCGGCCGCCATGCCGGCTATCCTGGAGACGACGCCGTCCCCAACCCTGGTGCTGCCGCGCTCGCCCTCGAGCGGACTATCGAATCGCTGACCTTCTCGCTCGGTCATCTCTCCCACTCTCCTCCGTTACTCGGGTTCATCCCACCCGGTATTTTCCCGGCGCACCCCTAAGAGAATCATAACCCGAAGTCCCGCCCCCGAAAGCCAAAGAAGCGCGAGCGGCAAGGGAGCGTCGCCGTGAACGGTTCCCGGTACGACAATCGGGGACCGGTTACCGCGAGGGCGGTAATATATAGGGGCATGAAAGTTCCCGACAGAACCGGCGTAATCCTCGGGTACAGGGTGTGGAGGGTGATCCCCGGCAAGTGGGTGCCCCCCTCCGAGAGCCTGTACGCTCAGACCTGCCACCGCAGCTGGTCCCTTACGGGCCCCACCTCAGCTTACTGCCCGCCGCGCGTGCAGGGAGACCCGGGCAAGCCGCTCACGAGGAACAGCACCTGCGAGTCCGCCCCGAGCTTCGGTTGCACCTGCGGGCTCTACGCCCGCTACGATCCTATACAGGAGACGCACCGCCTCCCGTACGTGGTGGGATCCGTGCTCGCGTGGGGGCGAGTGATACACCACGAGGAGCGTTCCTTCTTCAGGGCCGAGAAAGCCCTGCCCGTGGCCTTCGTTCGGCCGCGCGGTGGCGGCGGGGCGTTTCCCGAGCTCTCGAAAGAGAAGCTCTTGCGAGTCGCGGATCTGCTGGGGGCCGGGGTGGTCGAGGATGCGGAGGAGCTACGCGAATATACAGAGGAGGAGGCAAACAAGTGGTGAAGGTACGAGCGGGCGGCGAGGAGAAACCCGAACGCGAAGAGGTCGTGGAGCCGCTGGAGGAGCCGACGCCCGAGCGCCGCAAAGAAGAGCGCCGGGAGGGGAAGCCGGTCCCCGAGAGGGAGCCCGAAAAGCTCCCTGCCTAGACGGACCGAACCCTACGCCAAACCCACCTCGCAACACCATCGTTCGGTGAGCCGCGCGACCCCGGCGACCCCCGCTGAGAAGGCCACCAACGCCGCCGGTAGGAGCGAAGTACTCAGCACTGCCTAACCCCGAATATCCGGGACAAGGTGCGGACCGTCTTGCGCGCTAGCTCCACGAGCCAGCGTGGCGGGGGTGCTCCTTCTCGCGACTCCTCCCGTCGCTCCAGGCACACGGGGCTTTGGAGCCAGTACAACCGCTCGGAAGGGTCGCGAACCATCCCGTTCCGCCGGCTCACGAACTCTTCCCATCTCCGGAGAAGAAGCCCGCCAGGACCTCCGCGACCTCCCCTGGCGCGTCCTCCATCACGAAGTGCCCGGCGTTCGGGACCAGGTGCATCTCGGCGGTCGGAATCTTCTCCACCAGGACCGTCGCCTGCGAGGGATCCAACCACCCGTCCTCCTCACCCCACACGACCCGCACCGGCGCCCCGATGGAGCCCAGGAGTGGCTCCAACTCCGCCGTGTCCCTCTCGAGGAGCGCCTCGTCTTTCCTCAGGTAGGCCGCCTGCCCCGCGACACCCCGCCACTGCGAGAGGTACGCCTCGAAGACCCCCTCGGCCATCGGCCGGCTCGTGGCCTGCCCGAGGCGCGCGGCTACGTAGGCCTCGAAGACGTCGTTCGGCATGGTCCGGTAGGCGCCGAGGTGCTCCTTCACGTGCCACAGCGACAACGTCCCCCATGGCGTCAAGACGACCGCGTCCAGGAGCGCGATGCGCTCGAACGGCACGTCCTCGACGAGGTACGCCCGGAGCGCGATGCCGCCCCCGATGTCGTGCCCCGCGACCCGCGGCTTCTCGAGCCCCCACGCCTCGACGAGCTCGGCCAGCGCCCGGCCCTGGGCCGCGATGGAGACGTCCTGGCCCTCATCCCTCTCCGACTCCCCGAACCCCAGCAGGTCGTAGACGTACACGGCGTGCCCCTCGGCCAGCGTCGGCACGACCTCACGCCAGATGCACGAACGGCTCGGCGTCCCGTGCATCAAGACCACCGGCGGCCCATTACCGAATACCCCGTAGGCTACCTCGCCCGACGAAACCCTCACCCTCTCATCAAGCCGCCACCCATCGATTCCGTTCCCCATCTCCTTCGTCCTCCTCTCGGCCAAGCAGGTTTTTGTTACTGCCTAACACTTTATACCAGTAACTATTACCAGTCAAATGTATTTAGCGGTAAAATGTCCGAGATGCGAGAAGCTGGGTGGCGAGGAACGGGTTGGGATAACCTGAAGCCCGCGCCGGGGACGTTGGCCCTGGTGCAGGACTTCGTCAACACGAGGAACTACTTCCGCGGGGGCGACCTGCTCGGGGATGCGGAGGAGGCGACCGTCAGGCTGGCCGAGCGCGGGCTGCTGGAAGGGGGCGAGCGCGTCGGGGAGGCGGAGAGGCGGCGCCTGGTGGCATTCCGGGAGAGGTTGAGGGGATTGCTCTTGGCCCACAACGGCGTGGCCGGGGCGGATGCGAGGGACCTAAACTACATGGTTTCTTCGGCGGCCTTGCGAGTGCGCTTCGGGCCGGACGGACGCCCCGACCTCGAACCTGTAGTCGAGGTCGGGGTGGTGGAGCGGATCGTCGGCCGCCTGCTCGCGGAGGTAGTCCAGGCGGAGGCGGAGGGGAGGTGGGAGCGCCTCAAGGCCTGCCGCAACGAGGGCTGTTTGTGGGCATTCTACGACGCCTCCAAGAATCGCTCGGGTAGCTGGTGCAACATGGACATCTGCGGCGCCCGGCACAAGATGCGCGCCTACCGCGAGCGTAAGTCGGGGTCAAGATAGTCATTGGCTATCGTCGTCCCGAAAGGCGTTAGATCTGAGAAAGCACAAAGTCCTTGAGCAGGTTCGCAGAGCGAACCCACTCAACGGGGTTGTCGATTGCGGAACCGCCGGTCGGTGGTCGCATGCGCGAGGGAGGTAACCCTTCCTCGCCCCGATTGCTACCGTTCCCTGCCGTTCTCGGACGTGGATCTACGTCTGCGGTGTGTCTGACGGGCGCTCGTCGACCACGGCCGGGTTGTCACCGGTCGACGGCTCGGAGCCCGGGGGAGGTGGCGGGGGCTGCACCTTGCCTGCGCCTTCCTCGATCTGCCTGCGGATAGACTCCAGCGTCGCCGAGATCCCCTCCTCGAGTGGATCTCGCCCCTCGGGGGCCTCTTCCTGGATCTCGGGCTCCGCCGAGCGCGGCCCGAACGACAGGTGCACCGTCACCTCGCTCCTGTTGCCGTCCGCCTCCGCGACGGTGAGCCAGCCCGAGTAGTCGCGCTGGACCTCCGCGCCCCACTCCATGCGTCTGGCGCCCTCGTCGACGTTGAAGTAGCCCTCGCTGTCGAAGGAGCCCCCGTCGGGGTACTCGAGCGTGGCCCGGAGGCGCTGACCGGGGGCGCCCTCCGCCGAGGGACCCTCGATGGAGGCGCCCGTCACGGGAGGCAGATACTTGGGCAGGTTGCCCACGTCCGAGAGCCACGCGAAGACGTTCTCGGCTGGGGCGTCTATGGTCTGAGTCTGCTGGTACTCCGCCACACCTCTCCTTCCGTATCCCCCGCGACGCGCGCCGGGGCGCCGCTAAACCTTCGAGTCTTTGCCCGCCGCCTGACGCTCCAGGCGCAGCCTCTCCACGGAGGCCAGGGAGACCACGAGCCGCGCCGCCGCGCCCTCGCCCTCCCTCTCGGCCTCCAGCCGTCGCCGGGACACCAGGTTGCGCACGGCGCGCTGGTTTATACCCAGGAGCTCGGCGGCTCTCTGGAGGCCCACGTAACCGGCTTCGTCTTTAAGTACGATGGTACTTTCCTTTCTAGTCTTCACTGCACTACCGGGGATGATTATGGCCGACCGTCTGGCGCGGTGACTGTAGTAGCGAACACTGCAAGCCGGGCTCCCGCTCGCCCATACCTTCTTCCAGGTTACCGTCGCAAGCGATTTCCGGTCCTTCTTGATAGAGTTGTGGAGCACGAAAGCAACTTCTTGGCGCCAGGGGAGAACCGTACTAGATGAGCACACGCTACTCACCGGCAGCGGTAGCAGCAACTTTCGTCCTGACCTTGCTACTGTTATCGTGCTCCGCCGGGCAGTCCGAACAGGGGACCGGCGAAGAAGGGGCCGTCCAAGAAGGGACGGGCGAGGGTCGGGCCGGTGACTCCGGAGCCGAAGGCACGCGGGCGTCTTCGGCGGACGATAGTTCGAGTCTTCGGGGTGCCCTCCTCCCGATCGCTCACCTGACCTCGGCGCGGGAGAGCGTGAGCACGGACGAGTTGTCCCAGGCTTCGGAGCTAGCAGTCCCCCGAGAGCTCCACGAGTCGGCGGGAGGATCGCTCGGCCGCTCCGACTTCGAGGTCTTCGGCTCGACGGACGAGGTACTGGACCACGTGAGCCGGAACCCGGAGGCGATCGGGCTGGTGCCCTGGAACGAGATCGACCCACGGGTCAAGGCCCTGGCGGTGGACAGCGTGTCGCTCCTGGACCCGGACGCGGCGAACCCCGAGAGCTACCCCCTGAGATCCGGGGACACGACGCTCCCGAACCCCGGGGAGCTGCGCAAGATCGTCGTGGCCGGGGACATCGTGCTCGACCGCGGGCAGCCCTTCGCCGTCTTCGAGGAGGGCAGGGGGATAGACTTCCCGCTCGACGGCGGCTACGCGGCGATCACCGGGCGCGAGCTCGTGCCCAACCCCTACTCGGAGTCAGAGCTCGTCTACCAGTTCGACGCCGAGCGCCTGGGCGAGGGCGGCGAGGTAAGGGAGTACCTCGGGGGCGCAGACCTCACGCTGGCGAACTTCGAGAATCCGGTCCTCGAAAACGCCGTTTACCACCCCGAGGATCCCACCTTCAACGGCGACCTCCGGCTGCTACCCATACTCGACCAGGCCGGCATCGACGGCGTGACCCTGGGGAACAACCACATCCTCGACGCGGGGGGTCCCGGATTGGAAGAGACCCTGAGGCACCTCGACGACGCTGGCATCTCGTACGCCGGGGCCGGGGCGGACCTCGACGCCACCCGGGAGCCCATGATCTTCGACCTCGGCGGGATAGAAGTGGGCGTCCTCTCCTACCAGGGCGTGCCCAGCTACGAGTGGGCCTGGGCCACGGAGGATTTCCCCGGCACGGCGCCACTTCAGGAAGACGTCGTGAGGGAGGACATAGAGCGGCTGCGCCCCGAGGTGGACCTCCTCCTCGTGATGCCGCACTGGGGGATCGAGTACACTGCGCCCCCCGAACCGGAACAGGTGTATCTCGCCCATGCGATGGTGGACGCGGGGGCTGACCTCGTCGTGGGCGACCACGCCCACTGGGCCAAGGGAATAGAGGTTTACGACGGCAAGCCCGTCTTCTACGGCACGGGTAACTTCCTCTTCGACCAGAGCTGGTCGGAGGAGACCTCGACCGGTATCTTCGCCGACATCGTCCTGTACGAGGACCGCATCGTCCAGGCCCGACCGGTCCCGTTCGTCATCCTGGACAGGAGCCAGCCCAACTTCCTCGTCCGCGACGAACTCAGCGACAAAGCCCTGAACACCATCTTCTCCGCCTCTCTAGGCCCCGAGTTCGAAGAATACGAAGAACAGCAACCCGACGACTCTGGATAAGTCCCCGAGGGCATCCTTCTACTCCCGATCCCGACGCAGGAGGGCGACGCCGAAACGAGGCGGGCTACTCTGCTATCTTCTACCGGGGTTGGCCCTCCGATCCCACCCGTGCGCCCTGGCGGCCGTCCGTTTCCGCTGTCTCGGTGGACCTCGCCTCGTCCGGTTCTCGCCCCCCTTCCTCGATGAGGTCCCGGATCTGGGTCACCGCGGGGCGGAAGAAGACCCCGAGGAGCCAGTCAGCCGCGACCTGCGCCCGGTTCTGGGGACTCTCCAACTTGAACAGATATGTCGCTCGCCAGAAGAGGGAGGCCAGGAGACCGGAGAAGCGAACGCCCATGACCTCGTTGACGGCGAAGCCTCCCAACTCCACGAGTTGTCCCAGGGGCCGGTACTCGAAGCGTTCGAGCTCGCCGGTACCGTCTATGGCGCGGAGGACGTTGCGGGCCACGGCGTGCCCCTCCTGGACCGCCGCCTGGGCGGTGGGCGGGACGATCTCCTCGTCCTCGTGGGGAATCGCCGCGCTGTCGCCGATGGCCCAGACGTTAGGCCGGTCCGGCACCCGCAGGTACTCGTCCGCGATCACCCCGTCGCGCCTCGTCAGGGGGAGGTCGAGGTCCTTCAGCTTGGCGTTGGGGCGGTTGCCGGCGGTCCAGATAACGTTCTCGGTGTGTATCTCTTGCCCATCGGCGAGCACCACGCGGTCCGGCGTGACCTCCTGCGCGCGCACGCGGGTCATCACCTCGATGCGCCGGGCGAACAGCTCGGTGCGGGCCGCGCGCCGGAGAGCGGGGTCGAGTTCTGCCAGGATATCCGGTCCCGCTTCGAGCAGTACGATCCGGACCCGGTTCGGGTCGATGTTCGGGTAGTCGGGGGCCAGGGCCTCGTGAACGAGGGCGTGGATCTCGGAGGCAACCTCTACCCCCGTGGCGCCGCCCCCTATGACGACGAAGGTCAGCGCCGACTCCGGGATCTTGCCGTGCGCGAGGGTGGTCTCCTCGAAGCGTTCGATCACCCGGTCGCGGATGCGCAGGGCATCCCCGAGCCCCCTCATCGTCAGGCTGTGCTCCTCCACACCCGGGATGCCAAAGAAGTTCGGCTGGCCGCCCAGTGCCAGGACCAGATGGTCGTAGGGAAACTCCCGGCCGTCGGCGGTGACGCGACGGTTCTCGAAGTCTATGTCCCTGAGCTCCGCCCGCCGGAAGCTCGCGCCAGCCCGAATGAGAGGTCGGCGCAACGCCTGCGCTATGTTCCCGATGTCCACGTTGCTGCCGATCACCCCCGGCACCATGGGCCAGAAGGTGAAGAAGTTCTCCCGGGAGATGACCATCACCCCGACGTCGTCCCGATTCCGCGTGAGGTCGCAGATGGTCTGCGCGGCCGTATACCCGCCAAACCCGCCTCCCAGAACTAGCACCCTGTTGGGGAACTCCCCGTAAGGGGGCTTCTCCCAAGGCGCGTACCTGGGCCGGGGCTCCAGAATCCTCCGTAAGGTCCCGACGGCGGCGACCGCGCCGCCCACCGCGAGACCGGCCTTTGCAAGCCTGTTCAAGAAGCCCTCCCGTGATCCTTCTCTACAACGCGTCCTACGGGCACCGTCATCCCTCTACCCAACCTCAGTCGCGGTCGGACTCTTTCAGCCAGAAAGCCGGGTCGTCGGTCCCCAGGGAAAACCACTCCTCTTCCGGCCCCGCGCCGCTCTTCTGCCCACGGGCGACGATGGCGCCTTTGCTAGCCGGAACCTGGGAGATCCTTCCTTCTTCGCGGTTCGTCCCCGGCATGCCGGGCTCGTTGGGTCTGGCTTCCATACGACTCCTTTCCTGGGGTCAAAGAGCGCCCCTGCGGAGACTAGAGTAAGGACTCGCCGCACTACAGGCTCTGTCCTCGAAACCTCGATTTTACTACGCCCGTCTCTCGTGCAAGCCCGGTTGCTCCCGGGTCGACCACATCGCGGCGCTAACGTCGAAGTTACCCGGCCGCCGTGAAGGAGATGTGCACCTTAAGATGCACTCCTCATACATACTTCAGGCCATTTTTCCGACGGGATCGGGGACCCAAGGTCGATAACTCCTCACCGGGGGTAGAAAACCCGTAAGGGACGGCGCCAAAAGAAACAGCGTATTCGTCCCAAGAGGAGGAAACCGATATGGACTTCAATCCCGAAGACGCTCCCAGGTACCTGGAAGGGATCGACTACCCGGCCAGCAAGGGGGATTTGATCTCCGCCGCCGAGACGAACGGCGCCCCCGATGAGCTGATCGACATGATCGGGACGATGGGCAGGCCCAAGTTCTCCGGTCCAGAGGACGTGGTTGAGGAACTGCAGGCTGCTCCCGGCGCGGGATAGGCGCCCGTCCCCGTCAGACTTCGAGCAACAAAAAAGGGAGTCCCGAAATCGGGACTCCCCTCTCTTGACCTCCTGCGTAGTTTTAGGCGGCGGCGTGGCTGGAGATCTGGCCGTACTCGCCGGTCCGAAGCATCCGCTCCGCCTCGCGCTGGAGCTGGCGGATGCGCTCCCTGGAGACGCCGAGCTCATCGCTGAGCTGCGCGAGAGTAGCGGTATCCTGGTCGTCGAGACCGTAGCGACGGATCAGGACGTACCGGTTGCGCTCGGGGAGTCGCTCTATGGCCTCGCCGAGCTGGGCCGTCTCCATCTCCCGCATCACGGTACCGGGCGTGTCGGAGGCCCGCTCATCCTCGACGAACTCGCCGAGCTCGGAGCTGTCGTCGTCCGAGGTGAGGGACTGGTTGAGGCTGGTGGCGTCCGGCATGGCGTCCTTGACGTCCCGTACCTCGTCGACCGTCCACTCGAGCCGCTTGGCAACCTCCTCGTCGGTAGGCTCGCGCTCGAACTCGGCGGAGAGCTCGTTGTAGGTCCGGGCCATCTTCCGGATCTTCTCGGTCATGTGCACCGGCACCCGGATCGTGCGCCCCTTGTCCGCTACCGCCCGCTGGACAGCCTGGCGTACCCACCAGGTAGCGTAGGTGGAGAATCGGAAGCCACGGTCGGGGTCGAACTTCTCGACGGCCTTCATCAAGCCTATGTTGCCCTCCTGGATCAAATCCTCGAAGGGAAGGCCGTAGCCGCGGTACTTCTTGGCGACCGAGACGACCAGCCTCAGGTTCTTCTCGATCAGGCGCTGCCGAGCCTTCTTGTCGCCGGCCTTGGCGGCATTGGAGAGATCTATCTCCTCCTGGTGCGTGAGCAGATCACCCTGCCCGATGTGCCTCAGGTACTTGGCCAGGAGCTCCGGCGTCTCACTCTCCCGCTCCGGCTGCTGAGCTATAGTAGTCTTCTTCTTCGCCATTCGCTTACCTCCGTCGAAACTCCGTCTCCAACCCGATGCCACGTGCCCATACGGTGTCGCCACCACCGCGACCTCTTCGGGCGAGCTTTACGCCAGCCCAGCCGTATCTATCGAAACCTTGGGTATCTCCGCGGACACTGGCGGCCGAATTAATACTTTGCTGGGGCTATCCCCAACCGCTGTATGATACTACAGAAATGTGGTTTGTCAAGGTGTTTCGAGGCTTTGCCAAGATTCTTCACGCGTCCTCTCCTGGCGGATAGGTTAGCGGGACAAGGCGCACCTTCTCACAGCGACACCGGCAGCGCATCCTACTAATGGGAGGTTTTTGTCGCCCTAAAGTATGAGCGAGGGCCGCTACCCGGACGCGGAGACCCCGACTGCGGGCACGAGAAGAGGACGGAATCTCGCACAAGAAACGGCTTGCTGAAAGATACTCGCAGCCTCGTTTGTCCGCCGCGCTGCTCCCACGCTCGTGGGGTTGGTCGTCTGGGTTAGCCGCGGTCGGGCCTAGTTGCCTGGTAGATGGCGGCCATGTCCTCTTCGCCGTGCCCGGCGTCTATCGTCTCGTCGAAGTGTTCGGCGGCTGCTTCAGTTAGCGGGAGGCGTAGCCCGTTAGCTTCGGCGGCTTGCAGGACGAGGTTCGCGTCCTTGCGCGCCAGGTTTGCAGAGAAGCTCGTGAGGAACTCCTCCTCGATCATCATCTGGCCTTTCATCTGCGCGTAGGGCACGCCCAGAGGCCCGCCTTCGATGACCTTGAGGAACCGGTTGGGGTCCACGTCGAGGGCTTCGGCGAAGGAGACCGTCTCGGCCAGCGCGCCCAGGAGACCCAAGATCCAGTTGTTGGTGACGAGCTTCAGGCGGCTTCCGGCGCCGGCGGGCCCGAGCCACAGGGTCTTGCTGCCCACCGCGTCGAAGACCGGCTCGGACCGCTCGTGGACCTCCTCCGGCCCCGAGGCGAGCACGATCAGCTGCCCCTGCTCGGCGGGCTGTTTGGTCCCGAGTACGGGTGCGTCGACGTAGTAAACGCCGCGCTCGTCCGCGATCCCGGCGAGCTTCTCCTGCCCCTCGAGTCCGACCGTGCTCGTCTGCAGCCACACGCCGTCGTCGGGCAAAGCCGACAACGCGCCATCTTCGCCCCCGGCGGCCTCCGCGACGGCGTCGGCGTCCGCGAGCATCGTCAGCACGAACCCCGCGCCCTCGGCGGCCCCGGCGGGGCTGTCCGCGACCGTCGCCCCGTCGTCTGCCAGCGGCTCCGCCTTCTCGCGCGAGCGGTTCCAAGCGCGCACCTCGAACCCCGCCGCGAGCAAGTTACGCGCCATCGCGGCGCCCATGATCCCGGTCCCCAGAACGGCTATCGCGTTGTCGTTCGCCATCTGTGTTTACGTCTCCCTTCTCGGAATATACGGCTCGTACGAACCTAACCTAGCTCTGATGCCCGATAGGGGTGCAAGTTAATCTAGAAGAAGTTGAGTGTGGCCAGCGCGATCGCGAGATAGCGCAACCCCTTGCCGAGCGACACCCAGAAGCAGAAATGGGCGAAACGCAGCTTCGTCGCTCCGGCGATAGCGACCAGCGCGTCGCCGAGGATCGGCACCCATGAGAGCAGCAGAACCGGTTGGCCGTAGCGGTTGAACAACCGGGCAGCTCGTTTGTGTCCCTTCGAAACCTTGGGTGGCTCACGAGACTCTACTAGAGCCGTGGTGGCGCGGCGCGCGATCCAGTACGTCGTGCACGCGCCGAGCACGTTCCCCGCGGTCCCCACGAGGACCGGCAATACCACTACCCCCTCGGTCCGCACGAGGAAGATCAAGGGCGGCTCCGAGCTCAGGGGTACGGCCGTGGCCGCGAGAAAGCTCCAGAAGAAAAGGGCCCCATAAGAATAAACCAGCGACACGACGCCGAACGTCCCCTATCTCTAAAGACTTGAAGTAGAGATGCTATCAGAGCCGTCGCCTGGCCGTATCCGCACGACCATTCGTACTGCTAAAGGCTCCTGGCCTCGCGCAC
>JAIVIG010000356.1:5343-6285 GCA_020200675.1 Actinomycetota bacterium | reverse complement strand
CCCCAAAGGGGTGCGGGAGCTCGGCTACGACGAGGACGACATAGACGACCTCGTAGACGGAGCGATGAAGCAGCAGCGTTTGCTCGTGGGCGCGCCCAAAGAGGTAACCGAAGAGGACCTCGCGAACATCCTGCGCGAGTCGATGGAGAACTGGTGAGGGCCGGCAAAGCCGGCCCGCTATCAGCTGTCAGCTAGTCAGCAGGGCGGCGAGGTACGAGATGTCGTTGAGAGCACGGGGGTGTAGCTTGGCAAGGACCGGAGAGACTTAAGGAGCCGCGATGGTGTGGACTACGTATCGCTCACGGCGGCAAAAAGCTGATAGCTGACGGCTGATAGCCGCCGAAAGCGGCGTGCTGACAGCTTCTCGACCGAAGGGAGAGAAAATGGCCGAGGACCTGAGGTTGTACTGTATCGATGGGGGGAGCCTGCAAACGCAGGTGCAGTTGATCAAGATGAACCAGGGGATGGGGGACCCGTACGAGGTCCCGGTTCCGTACTTCCTGATCGCGCACCCCAGGGGCAACGTGCTCTACGACGGCGGCAATGCCCTGGAGGTGGCTCAGGACGCCAACGCACACTGGGGAGAGGCCGTGGTGGAGGCCTACACGCCGGTGATGACGGAGGACGACTTCGTCGTGAACAGGCTACAGGCGATGGACGTAGATCCGGCCTCGGTACGGTACGTCATCCAGTCGCACCTGCACCTCGACCATTCAGGGGCCATAGGCCACTTCCCGAACGCCGAGTACGTGGTGCAGCGCCGCGAGCTAGAGTACGCCTATACCCCCGACTGGTTCCAGAAGCCCGCCTACATCCGCGCGGACTTCGACCAGGACGTGGACTGGCTCTTTCTCGACGGTGAGCACGACGACGGCTACGACCTCTTCGGGGACGGCACCATAAAGATACTCTTCACGCCGGGGCACGCGCCGGGGCACACCT
>JAIVIG010000356.1:0-5327 GCA_020200675.1 Actinomycetota bacterium | reverse complement strand
CCGCCGATGCCTGCTACACCAGGGATCACTACGACAACGCAGCGCTTCCGGGGCTGATCCACTCGGCCGCGGATTGCGCGAGCTCGGTGCAGAAGATCCACCGCGCGGTAGACGCTCTGGGCGCCACGGTCGTCACCGGCCACGACCCCGACGAATGGCCGAACTTCAAGAAGGCGCCAGAGTACTACGCTTAGAGGTTTAGAAGTTGCCGACGGACGATACTCGTCCGTCGACGAGGGGTCTAGGGCCGGGGTGCTTACCATCCCGGCCCTCGCGCTTTCAGAAGATCCCACCGTACCCCGCGGATCGACTGCAAAGGAACGAAGAGAAGGACGTTGTGTGATCTCGGGGGCCAATCCGCAATGTCTGGACCATGCCTCTTCAAAAACGACGTAGCATTCGTTACACTAGGAATCCTGACGCAAGTGTTGGGCGAAGGGGAAGGCATAACGCATGTCGGATAGCATGATCGAGGGTCGTGAGGCTCGGACCGTCTCGGAGTTCGATGTGGGGACCTCGCATCTGTTCACCTCCGAGTCGGTAACCGAGGGGCATCCGGACAAGATAGCCGACCAGATCTCCGACGTCGTTCTCGACGCGGTACTGGCCGACGATCCCGGAGGGCGGGTGGCCTGCGAGACGCTGGTTACCACCGGGCTCGTGATCGTGGCCGGTGAGATAACCACCGAGACCTACGTGGATATCCCTAACCTCGTACGGAACAAGCTCGAGGAGATCGGCTACACTCGGGCCAAGTTCGGCTTTGACAGCGAGACCTGCGGGATGATCGTTGCCATAGACCCGCAGTCCGCCGACATTGCTCAGGGGGTTAAAGAGGACTTCGAGCAATACGGGGAGGAGGCGCTGAACGAGATCGGGGCCGGAGATCAGGGGATGATGTTCGGCTTCGCCTGCTCCGAGACCGAGGAGCTCATGCCGATGCCCATAACGCTGGCGCACTCCCTGACCCGCCGCCTTACCCAGGTGCGCAGGGAGGGCATCCTCGACTACCTGAGGCCGGACGGCAAGAGCCAGGTTAGCGTGCGCTACGAGGGGCATCGTCCGGTGGCCGTCGATACGGTGCTAATCTCCGCCCAGCACAAGGAGGGCGCGGAGGAACACATAAGGGGCGACCTGATCGAGTCCGTCATCGAGCCGGTCATGCCCGAGGGGTTCTTCGATAGAAACTCCACCGAGATCCTGGTCAATCCCACGGGCCGGTTCGTGACGGGTGGACCCCAGGGAGACTGTGGCCTCACCGGGCGTAAGATCATCGTGGACACCTACGGCGGGACGGCTCCTCACGGCGGCGGGGCCTTCTCGGGCAAGGATCCGACAAAGGTGGACCGCTCGGCCGCTTATGCGGCGCGCCTGGTGGCCAAGAACGTGGTCGCCGCGGGCCTCGCCGAGAGGTGTCTGGTGCAACTCGCCTACGCCATCGGCGTCGCTCACCCGGTGAGCGTGATGGTGGATACCTTCGACACCGCCAACGTGGACCCCGCGCTGATCAACTCCCTGGTACAGGAGCACTTCGACCTGCGCCCCGGTGCGATAATCCGCGACCTAAATTTGCAGCGCCCGATCTACACCAACACCGCTGCCTACGGGCACTTCGGTCGCCGGGAGCCGGGATTCACCTGGGAGGAGACCTCCCACGCAGAGGAGATGCGCCGCGAGGCCGGACTGTAGCGGCTTGCTGGAGGCTTGAGCCTCCAACAAGCCGCGCCATCAGCCGTCAGCGTTTAGCTGTCAGCAAGTCTTCACGCAGACGAAAGTCTCGCTCGGATCACGCGGCCGCCGGTGGATAGCAAAACCTTGTTTCTCTACTACGGCCGGCACACATTAGTGAGAGCACGCATCGTCCAGAGAAGACGAAAAGCTGACGATTGACGGCTCGTGCGGAAGGTTCAATGAGCCTTCCACACGTTGCTATGTACCGTCCTCCGGCTTGTGGGTGACCTCGAGCAGGTAGGCTACCATCACGTCCTCGTCGGCGAACGTGAGGTGGTAGGCATCGGAGAAAGTCTCCACGCGCAGGATCTCCTCCCGCTGCTCGCGAAACGGCTCTGTGAACTCAAAGAAGCCGAAGTCGACGACACGCGCCGCGAAGCCTTGCTCGTCGAGCAGCTCCGCGGTCCGTTGTTGGCCGAGGATCGACAGCTGCATGAGGTAGGCGACGCCGTCGGGCGCGAGGGCGTCTGGCAGCTTGTGGATAAGGTGGTCGAGGAGGTTGCGGCCCCAGTAGTCGCGCGGACGGTGGGACACGCCTTGCTCCAACGGGTCCACCGGCATCTGGTAGAGGCTCGCGACGATCACATCGTAGCGCTCCTCGGGAATCCACGGGTAGAGGTCGACGCTCTCCGCCGTCACCCGATCGGCGACCCCGTTGCGGAAGGCGTTCGCTAGCGCGTTGGCCGCGGCGCGCTTCTCGAGGTCGATCGCGTGTACGTGCGCTGCCCCGTTGAGCGCAAGTTGCACTGTCAGAAGGCCGGTGCCGCAACCGACGTCCAGGCAGCGCCGGCCAGCGCCCACGTCCTCCTTGAAGAGGTGGCGCCACACGAGGAAGCTGCCCTGGGTGGGGACGAACACCCCCGGCTCAGAGACGATGTCGGGGAACTCGAGCGGGAAGAGGCGGTGTCCCCGCGCGTCGGTCCAGCGGGGCATGGGCTGGGAGACCCGCGCGTCCGCCGGCGAGGCACCGTCAAGCGCCAGCGGATCTTCCGGACGGCGATCGCCGGGTTTGGTGCCGGCGATCGCCTCCCGAGCGGCCTCGACGTGTTCGGGACCGACGCCGCAGCAGCCCCCGACGATCTGCGCCCCCTCCTCTCGCCAGCGCAGCGCCATCTCTGCGTACTCGGGACCGCCCACCCCGACGTCGGACGACCACCCGGATTGCGAAAGGTACCCGAGGTTGGGGTAGACGCCGAGTGGGAGGTCGGTGAAATCTCTGAGCCACGGCAGCATCCCGTTCACATGGTCCGGCGGGATACAGTTTATGAGCAGCGCCCCGACGCCCATCTCTTCGAATTGGCGGACGGCCCGGCCGAAAGCATCGCCCTCCGGACCGCCCCAGTGCTCGCCGAAGACCCCGCACAAGCCGCGACGGCACCGGCGGAAGCTCAGCCAGATCGGCAGCCCCGTCTCCAGCAGCCGCTCGACCGTCTCGTAGGTCGTCGAGGGGCGCACGAGCGAGAGCGTCTCGACGAGGACGAGGTCGGGGGGCTCCTCCTCGAAGATACGGGCCAGCAGACGGATCGTCTCCTGGCCCTCCGGGGTGTCGATGTCGCCGCCCAGGCTGAACGCGACGGCGCACTCGTCGGCGCGCCCGGCATCGGACGCCGCCTGGCGCGCGAGCCCGATCCCGCGTCGCGCGACGTCCATCCAGTGAACGGGACCCATAGCCTCCTGGAGTTTGGGGTTGTCACGCAGCGCGTTGGGTAGTCCCCAGGTGTTCGTGGAGATGACGTCGCAGCCGGCCTCCGCGTAGCGGCGATGCACCGAGAGCACGTAGTCCGGGCTGTTCACCAGCGCGTCCGCGCCCCACAGCCGTTCGTCCGCCGAGCGGTTGCCCGAGAGCCGGGAGAGCTCGGTCGCCGTGCCGCCGTCGAGCACCACGCAGCGGCCCGAACTGATCTTCCGCTCGACGACCTCGAATCTGTTGGTACTGCGCTCCATTATCCTCTCCGGTAAAGTTAGTGCTACCCTTTCAGGTACCCTCCTCCCAGGAGGCGAGATAGCGGGCTTGCTCGGGGGTGAGGTGCTCGATCTCGATCCCCATCGCCTCAAGCTTCAGGGTGGCGATCTCGCGGTCTACCTCTTTGGGCAGCCCGTGAACCTCGTTGGCGAGCTTGCCTTTGTTCTGCACCAAGAACTCTGAGGCCAGTGCTTGGTTCGCGAACGACATGTCCATCACCGCGCTCGGGTGCCCCTCTGCGGCGGCGAGGTTAATAAGGCGTCCCTGCCCCAGGAGGTTGATCTCGCGCCCGTCCTCGAGGAAATACTGGTCGACGGACGCGCGCGGCTGGCGCTTCTCGACGCTCATCTCCTCCAAAGCGGGGATGTCGATCTCGACATCGAAGTGGCCCGAGTTGGCGATGATGCACCCGTCCTTCATCACCGCGAAGTCGTCGGCATCGATCACGTCGCGGTTGCCGGTCGCCGACACGATGAAGTCGGCCACTTTAGCGGCCTCGACCATCGGCATCACCCGGTAGCCATCCATCGCGGCCTCGAGTGCCCTCACAGGATCGATCTCGCTGACGATCACGTTCGCCCCATGACCTCGGGCGCGCTCGGCGATGCCGCGCGAGCAGTAGCCGTAGCCTCCTACCACGAAGGTCTTGCCGGCCAAGAGGACGTTGGTCGCGCGGATGATACCGTCTATGGTGCTCTGCCCGGTGCCGTAGCGGTTGTCGAAGAGGTGCTTGGTGTCCGAGTCGTTGACGGCGATGACCGGGAACTTAATAACCCCCTCCGCGGCCATGGCCCTGAGGCGGATGAGGCCGGTGGTCGTCTCCTCGGTCGAGCCGAGCATGTTCTCGATCAGGTCGGGGCGCTGCTTGAGGACGGCGGTTACTAAATCCGCGCCGTCGTCCATGGTTATTTGTGGGTTGTGGTCCATCGCGGATTCGAGGTGGCTGTGGAAGGTGTCGTTGTCCTCGCCCTTGATCGCGAAGACGGGTATCTCCTCGTGGGCCACGAGCGAGGCGGCCACGTCGTCCTGGGTCGAGAGAGGGTTGGAGGCGCACACCACCACGTCCGCCCCGCCGGCCACCAAGGTGCGCGCCAGGCTGGCGGTCTCGGAGGTGACGTGCAGGCAGGCCGAGATGCGCAAGCCCTCTAGCGGGCGCTCCTGCTGGAAGCGCTCCCGGATCAAGCGCAGCACCGGCATCTCCTTCTCGGCCCACTCGATGTGCCTGCGGCCCTCATCGGCCAGGTCGATGTCCTTTACGTCGTAGCTCTTTATCATCGTGCCCTCCTTCGTGCGTTTTTCACAGCGTCCGTCGATAGGCTTACCTTGTCGCCGACTCCTCGGCGAGCGCCTCGATCTCCGGGGACGATCCAAACGCGCTCATGTACCGCTCGGCGAACTCGGCCGGCGTGTAGTGGTGCTCCTGGGAGCCGCGATGCTCGATCGCGTACGCCGCCGTCAAAGCCGCGACGCGCCCGACGACCTCCAGGGGAAAGCCATGCGCCAGCCCGAATACCAGCCCGGCTATGTAAGCATCCCCGGCGCCCGTGGGGTCGACCATCTCCTCGATCGGCGCGGCGGGGATATCCAACCTCTCATCGCCGTTATCGTCGTCGTAGATCGTCGAACCCTCTTC
>JAIVIG010000355.1 GCA_020200675.1 Actinomycetota bacterium | reverse complement strand
GGTGTTTGAGTTCGAAGGCGCGAAGACGTCTGCCTTCGCGCCAGTCGGTGGCTTGGCTCGATAGCGTCTTTCCCATACGATCCATTGTCCTAGAGTTTAGATGCCTCCGCAGAGATCAGTAAAGAGCCACTTGATCCAGTCAAGCGCCGCGGGCTCTCCTGGGATTATCCAATTTACCCCGTAGCAGAGAGCGGCGAGACCTACGGCAAAGGTGGTCAGGAATACGTATCGCCACCCTTCTTCACCGCCTCCAAATAGCGATTTGAGGAATCGTCCCATCCCTGGGCTCTCCCGTGGCGCGAGGCCGAAGAATGTCACGGTAAAGAACCAGCAGGTACCGGTGAGGATGTAGAGCAAGGTGTTTAGAGCTATCTCGGGATATAGAGCTACCCCGAACAGTTCGGTATTTGGTAGTGGTTCCAGGTACCAGGCGCACAACAGGAAGAACAGTCCTCCGAGTGTCCAACCTATACCCTGTCCGTAGTGAGTTAGATTGTCACGTTTTTCGCGACTATTGTCGCTTTCGTCTGCCAAAAACTGGCGCCTTTCATACTGCTTTCTGCATTAGTGCAGCTTCCGTCTCCTGAGAGTCCGAAGAAGAACCGATACAGCCACGAGCGGCGCTGTGTGGCCCCCTCTGATTTCTCCTGATGTACATCTCTGTGCTGGATCAAGACACTTGCTCCATCTCCGGTTTGGCAACCTTCCGGACGGCACTTATGCAGCGCGGCCCCAGCAGTTGCTTGAGCTCGGCATACAGGTCGGAGGAGTCCTCGACGGTGCAGATCTGCTCTTCCAGCGTCCCGTCGTCGGAGACCAGGAACAACGGGCTCCCGCCGGAGTGTCGCCCTATCACCTTGAAAACCTTCTCGGCGTCGCGGCGCGAGAGCCCGACGAAGGAGTCGGCGGAGAGGTAGATCGGGTCGAGGCCGGGATCCAGGTGCAGATCTTCCATCTCCAGGGCGACGATGCGCGGGATGCCCTCCTTGCGCTCGACGCGGCCTTTTACTTTGAGGATGGCGTCCTCGCGCACGCACTCGGCGCACTTGGCGTAGACCCTCGGAAAGACCATGACCTCGGCTAGCCCGCGCGTGTCGTCGAGCTGGAGCATCGCCATCACGTCGCCCTTGCGCGTGGTGTTGCGCCGCACCGAGGTCGCCAGCCCCCCGACCCAGACCACCGCCCCGTCCCGGCAACCCTCGAGCTCCGAAACCGTGGTGTCGGTGTGCTTCTTGAGCTTGTGCAGTACGGGCCGCAACGGATGGTCGGAGACGTAGAGGCCCAGGGTCTCCTTCTCCCACTCCAAGGTGCCGCGTCTGTCGTCTTCGATCTCGCGTATAGGAGGCTTGGGCGGGGCGAGGTCGGCGAGCTCCGCCGCCTCGAACATGCAGAACTGGGAGTCGTCATCCTGAACCGCGTCCTTCTGGGCGAGCTCGACGGCCTGGGCGTGGACCTCCAGCAGGGAGGCCCGCGAACACCCCATCGAGTCGAACGCGCCGCACTTTATCAAGGACTCTATGGTGCGCTTGTTGTAGGTCTTCCCCTCCACCCGGGCGCACAGGTCGAAGAGGTCCTCGAACGGCCCGTCCTGCTCCCTGGCGGCGATGACCGCCTCGACGAAGTTTCCGCCGACGTTCTTTACGGCCGAGAGTCCGAAGCGGATGGTCTCCCCCACCACCGTGAACCGGTGCCCGCTCTCGTTGATGTCCGGCGGCAAAACCTCTATCCCCATCGCCCGCGCTTCAGCCACGTACTGCGGCACCCGGTCCTTGGTGTTCATCACGCTGCTCATGAGCGCGGCCATGTACGCCTCCGGGTAGTGCGCCTTGAGATACGCCGTCTGGAAGGCGAGGAAGGAGTAGCAGGCCGAGTGGCTCTTGTTGAACGAGTAGCCGCCGGCCTTCTCCATCCAGTTCCACAGCTCCTCGGCGACCTCGGGCGCGACCTGGTTCTCCTCGCACCCCTCGGTGAACTTGTCCTTGAGCGTGGCGAGGAGCTTCGCGTTCTTCTTGCCGATGGCCTTGCGCAGGGTGTCGGCCTCGCCGGGGGTAAAGC
Organism: Actinomycetota bacterium; assembly: GCA_020200675.1. Classification (GTDB taxonomy): domain Bacteria; phylum Actinomycetota; class Rubrobacteria; order Rubrobacterales; family Rubrobacteraceae; genus Rubrobacter_F. The sequence continues at coordinate 9,697 of JAIVIG010000355.1, read as the reverse complement.
CGCCGAGGGTTTTGGAGATCTCCATGAGCTGCTCCTGGTACGCCGCGACCCCGTAGGTCGGCTCCAGGATGGACTTCAGACGCGGGTCGGAGTATTGCACGCTCTCGGGGTCGTGCTTGCCGCGTTTGAAGTTGGGGATGTAGTCCATCGGGCCCGGGCGGTACAGGGCGTTCAGCGCCACGAGGTCGTCGAAACGATCTGGCCGGACCTCCTGGAGCATCCGCTGCATCCCGCCGGACTCGAACTGGAACACCCCAAACGTGTCGCCCCTAGCGAAGAGCTTCAACGTCAACGCGTCGTCGAGGGGGATCTCTCTAGGGTCCACTTCCTCTCCGGTTGTCTCGCAGATGGTCTGGAGGGTCTCCTCGATGACGTCGAGGTTGCGCAGGCCGAGAAAGTCGACCTTGAGGAGCCCGAGGGCTTCGACGTCGCTCATCGGGTGCTGGACCATGACGCTGTTCTCGTCCTTCGCGACGCGCTGGAGCGGCACGATGTCGGTGAGGGGCTCCTCGGAGATCACCACACCCGCGGCGTGGGTTCCGGCGTGGCGGGCGAAGCCTTCTATGCTGAAGGCGGTGTCGAGGATCTGCTTTGCGTCGGCGTTGCCCTCGACGAACTGGAGCATCTCCCGCGCCGCCCCCGGGTGCTTTTCGGCGGGCACGTAATTACCGTTCTCCTGCTTCAGTATGTCCCGCAGGGTCGTCCCGACCGGCTTCTCGGGGATGAACTTGGCCAGCTTGTCGGTGGCGTCGTAGGGGTACTGGAAAACGCGGCCCGAGTCTCTTATGGCCGCCCGCGCCCCAAGGGTCCCAAAGGTGATGATCTGGGCGACGTGCTCGTGGCCGCCGTACTTCTCGGTTACATACCTCATCACCTCGCCCCGCCCCTGGACCGAGAAGTCTATGTCCACGTCGGGCATGTTGATCCTGTCCGGGTTCAAGAACCGCTCGAAGAGGAGCGAGTACTCCAGAGGGTCAAGGTCCGTTATCTCCAGCGCGTACGCCACGATAGAACCCGCCGCAGATCCACGCCCCGGCCCGACCGCTATCTTCCTGTCCTTGGCGTACTTGACGAAGTCCCACACGATGAGGAAGTAATCGGCGAACCCCATCTTCCCGATGGTCGAAAGCTCGAAGTCGAGCCTCGTTCGCACCTCGGGAGAGGAAGCCCGCGCCCCGTAACGCTTCCGCAACCCCTCCTCGCACCGCTCGCGCAGGTAATCGTCGGCGGTGTACCCGGAAGGCTTGGGGAAGTTGGGCAGACGCGTCTTGCCGAGCTCTATCCCCACGTCCTCGACGAGGTCCACGACCTTTAGAGTGTTTTCGAGGGCCTCCGGGTGGTCCGGGAAGATCCTGGCCATCTCCTCGACGGGCTTGACGTAAAACTCCTCGCCGGCGAACCTCATGCGGTTGGGGTCGTTGTAGAACTTGCCGGTCCCGATGCACAGCAATACGTCGTGCATCTTCGCGTCGCTCCTGGCCGTGTAGTGCGAGTCGTTAGTAGCCACTAGCGGTATTTCTGTGTCCTTGTGGAGCTTTATCAAGCCCTCGTTGACCCGCCTCTGCTCGGGGATGCCGTGGTCCTGCATCTCCAGAAAGACAGCGTCGAAGATCTCCGCGTACTCGAAGAGCAGCTTGCGCGCCTCGTCCATGCGGCCTTCGAGGATACGCGTCGGCACCTCAGCGGAGAGACATCCGGAGAGGCAGATGATCCCCTTGCCGTACTTCCTGAGCATCTCCATGTCCACGCGCGGCTTGTAGTAGAAGCCTTCAAGGAAACCGCAGGTGGAGAGCTTCATGAGGTTCTTGTAGCCCTCGGGGGTGCGAGCGAGGAGCGTGAGGTGGTAGTACTTGGCCCGACTCCTATCGTGCCTGTCCGCGGTGACGTAGACCTCGCAGCCCATTATGGGTTTTATGCCGGCCTTCTTCGCCTCTCCGTAGAACTTGACGGAGCCGTACATGACGCCGTGATCGGTGAGGGCGAGACCGGGCATATTCTGGTCCTTGGCGAAGGAGATGAGGTCCCGGATCCGGCTGGCCCCGTCCAGCATCGAGTACTCCGAATGGCAGTGTAAATGCGCGAAAGGCGTCGCCGTCAACCCGCTCCTCCCCTACGTCTCTCTGTGCTACACGGCCGGCGGGACCCGTAGAAGTCCCGCCGAGGCCCGTTCTCCCCGTCCTTCGCGGACAGAGGCCACTATACGGGAAGTAGACGCACGCTGTCTACGCTACCTCTACCAGAAGTTGAGGCACGATTTGCAGGGATTTTCATGGATCGAACGTCGGCTGTGAGCCGGTATTGGGGGCGGCGCGCACGGAGACGCGCTATGTGGTGTGATCCGTTTTCGAACCGGATTTAACGGTTCATCTCATCTGCGGGCTTTCGCCCTCCATAACTTTGCTGAGGGCTGATAGCTGACGGCTGACTGCCATGATGCCACAGACACCATGATAACGCCGCGCGGGCGCTGAGGACGGCGAAGACGAGGGCGAAGAGGCCGTCTGCGAGGTCGTGGCGCGAGGCGGTGTAGACGACGAGCCCGGTGGAGACGGAGACGGCAGCGAGCATGAAGAGGAAGGTCAGGACGAGCACGACCCCGCGCCCACCGGGCCGCTCGGTGTGCCAGGCGGCGCTCCTCGGGACGATGTCATGCTGGTCTGCCATTACCGGCCCTTAGTCCGCTTTCTTCGTGGATTCGGTCGAGGTCTTCTCCGGTTTCTTTTCGCCGCTGCCTTCGGAGCCGGAGGTGCCGTTGGTGTTCGACTCGCCGGTCTTCGCGGTCTCCTTCGACTCCGGCTTTGGTCCCTTCTTGTTGTTGTAGTCGGTAGAGTAGAAACCCGAGCCCTTGAAGGAGATGCCGACCGGCTGGAGGACCTTTTTGACAGGAGCGCCGCACTCGACGCACTCGGTCAAGGGGTTTTCGGACATACTCTGCATTATGTCAAAAACGTGCTCGTTCTCGCACCTGTATTCGTAGATCGGCATAGAGCCTCCAGTGGCATATATAAAGGGTAGCGACCCGGAGATTATACAACCCTGGAGGGTATCCCGAGGGTCGCCGGTACGGTTACCGGGCGCCGCTCGGCGGCGCTTTCGGGTCGAGCTCGCCCGAGGAGAAGTCGTTGCGCAGCTGCTCGTGGGCTGCCTCGATCAGCTCGGGGTTTTCGAGGATGCGTTCGATCTCCTGGGGGGAGGCGTTGCGGCGCACGTACTCCTCCTGCAACACGTCCCTCAGGCCTGGGGGGAGGCGTTGCGGCGCACGTACTCCTCCTGCAACACGTCCCTCAAGTGCGCCCCGTCACTAACGCGGTGGATGATGTACTCGCGGACCTTGCGCTCGCGCTCCGAACCGTCCCGGTCGCCGAAGAAGATCCTATCCCAGAAGCTCTGTCTCTCTTCGCTCATGCTCTCTACCCTTTCCGATGGTGCTTCACCTACCCTTCCCCAGTGTAGCGAGTCGGAAACGTACAGTACAGGGCAGAACGGCGTCTGCGCGGTGATCAGCCCAGGCGTCCAGCGCCTCCCCCGTCACGCGATTCGCAACCCAAGCGTTCTGCGCTACTTCCGAAAAGTGTCGCTCCCGGCTATTGACATCTTCGTAACTATCGGTCATTAATCCAGGTAGTAAGGTGGGCGTGTGGGCGCTGGGAGAGAGACGACCCAGTTGCGAGGCGATAGGGCACCGAGCAGATGACGCACCTTTGGGGAGCGGTTCAGGACGAGCACGAGCCTCGGGGTACCTCGGGAGGGGTTGGGGTGCCGGAGACGGTCCGCGTCTGGCTGCTCGGCGGCTTCCGGGTCTCGGTGGGGTCCAGGACAGTCGAGGAGAACCGGTGGCGGCTCAAGAAAGCAGCCAGCCTGGTAAAGCTGCTCGCCCTGGCGCCTGACCACAAGATGCACCGCGAGCAGGTGATGGACCTGCTCTGGCCGGATCTCGAAGCCGAGGCGGCTACCAACAACCTGCACCGCACGCTCCACTCCGCCCGTCACGCCCTCGAACCCCAAACTCCGGCCGCCGATTCCCGCTACCTGCGTCTCGGGGACGAGCAGATCGAACTGTGCCCGGAGGGCTCCCTGTGGGTGGACGCGGAGGTCTTCGAGGAGACCGCGGCCACGGCAAGACGCGCCCGCGACCCGGCGGCCTGCCGGGCGGCTCTGGACCTGTACGCGGGAGAGCTCTTGCCGGGGGACCGCTACGAGGCTTGGGCGGAGGACCGGCGGGAAGGATTGCGCCAGACGTACCTCTCGCTGCTCCTGGAGATCGCCGGACTGCACAAGGAGCGCGAGAACTACGAGCCGGCGATCGAGGCGTTGAGGAAGGTGGTGGCCGAGGAGCCGGCCCACGAAGCGGCGCACGCCGGGCTCGTGCGCCTTTACGCCCTCACCGGGCGGCGGGATGAAGCTCTCAAGCAGTACGAGCGGCTCCGGGAAGACCTCCGACGGGAGCTTGACAGGGAGCCCAACGTAGCCAGCCGGCGCCTCCACGAGGAGATCCTGGCGAACCGGTTCTCGCCTACCCATCCGCCCGGAGAGCGTCCGACGGAGGATGCCGAGAGAGCCCGCCAGCACAACCTGCCCGCGGCCAGGACCAGCTTTGTCGGGAGAGAGCGCGAGTTGGTCGAGCTAAAGCGCGCGTTGGCCATGACCCGGCTCCTGACCCTCACGGGCGCCGGCGGTTGCGGCAAGACGCGGCTCGCCTTGGAGGTGGCCAAAGACCTCGTGGGCGCCTACCCGGGTGGGGTGTGGCTCGTGGAGCTGGCGTCGCTCTCGGACCCGGCGCTGGTGCCGAACGCGGTGGCCGCGGCTTTGGGGGTACGAGAGCGACCGGATCTCCCGCTCACCGCCGCGCTCGTGGACGCCATAGGTTCCAGGCGGATGCTGCTGGTCCTGGACAACTGCGAGCACCTGATCGAAGCCTGCGCCCGGCTCGTGGATGCGCTCTTACGTTCCTGCGAGCACTTACGCGTCCTGGCCACCAGCCGGGAGGCTTTGGAGGTTGCGGGCGAAGTCAACTGGTTGGTGCCCTCCCTCACGGTGCCCGATGCAGGGCGCCTGCCTGCCACCCAGCGCCTGGCGCAGTACGAGGCGGTGCAACTGTTCTTAGAACGTGCCCGATCCCGGCTTCCCACGTTCGTCCTGACGCCCGAGAACGCCCGGGCGGTGGTCAAAGTATGTCAGAGACTGGACGGCATACCTCTCGCCATAGAGCTCGCGACGGCGCGGATGACGGCTCTGGCGGTGGAGCAGATCGCCGAGAGGCTGGAGGATTCGTTGGGGCTCCTTACCACGGGCAGCCGCACGGCAGCTCCGCGACACCGGACGCTCAAGGCGACCCTTAGCTGGAGCTACGAGCTCTTGAGCGAGCCCGAGCGGGCGCTGTTCGGGCGGCTGTCGGTGTTCGCCGGTGGTTGGACCCTGGAGGCTGCCGAAGCGATAGGAACGGAGCCAGGGGCGCGAGGCGGCATCGAGGAAGACGAAATCCTGGACCTTCTCGGCAGGCTGGTGGACAAGTCGTTGGTGGCCGCCGAGGCAAGCGGGGACGGCGCGCCGCGCTACAGGATGCTGGAGCCGGTCAGGCAGTACGGGTGGGAGAAGCTGGGTAATGCGGTCGGGACGCCCACGGTCCCAGAGACAGAGCAAGTCCGAGAGCGGCACGCGAGGTATTATCTGGCGCTGGTCGAAGCGGCGGAGCCCGAGTTAGTCGGGATCGAGCAGGTAGCGTGGCTGGAGCGGCTAACGACGGAGTACGGCAACCTGCGGGCCGCTCTCTCCTGGTTCCTGGACGAAGAGGGCGCGGAGCCCGAAGAGCGCGCGCGGATGGGCTTGCGGCTGGCGGCCGCGCTGGGACGGTTCTGGGGCCACCGCGGCCCGAGCGAGGGGCGCGAGTGGCTGGAAAAGGGGCTTGCCAAAAGCGGCGCGGTGCCGGCGTCCCTGCGGGCTAAGGCCCTCAACGAAGCCGGCTTCATAGCCATCTATCATCTCGATCCACAAGCCATAGCGATGCTCGAAGAAGCCCTGGCCCTCTTCAAAGAGCTAGGAGACCAATCAGGACAGGCGATCTCGATCAACTACCTGGCACACACGACGGGGGTTTTGGCAAATCTCGGCCGGATAACGACGCTCCGCGAAGAAGCCGAAGCGCTGTTGGAGGAACCCTTGGAGGACCGGTGGGCCGCCGCCCACCTGCACCTAACGGTGGGGATGATGGCCATTGTCGGGGAGGATTACGAGCAGGTGGTGGTTCGGATTGAGGAGGCCCTGGCCCTGTTCCGGGAGGCAGGGGACGTCCGGACCTGCGCCCAATGCCTCACCATCATGGGGATAGGCGCGGTGGGCCGGGGCGATGCCGGGCGGGCGGCGCGAGCGTTCGAGGAGACCCTGCGCCTCTTGCGGCAGCTGAAGGACAAAATAGGCACCTTCTACAGCCTGATCGGGGTTGCGGGAGTAGCCGTCCTACGAGGCCAACCGGCCCGCGCGGCGCGCCTGTTCGGAGCGGCCGAGGCCCTGCGGAAGGCCATCGGCCATCCCGTCCAACCACTAAAACAGCTCAACTACGACTACGAAGGCTTCCTCGCCACCACGCGCGGGGCTTTGGGCGAAGCAGCCTTCGAGACGGCCTTCTCCGAAGGGCAGGCCATGTCCCCAGAGCAGGCCATCGAGTATGCACTCTCGCGTGAAGCGCCTGAGGAAGAATCGGCGCTGCCCACAACACCCTCTGAGCAAACCCAAGGCAGCGTGTTGCAAGACGCGCTCACCAGTCGCGAGCGAGAGGTTGCGCTCCTAGCCGGACGGGGGCTTTCCAATCGCCAAATCGCCTCGGAGCTTTCGATCTCCGAGCACACGGTAGCAGCCCACGTCCGTAAGATCCTGAACAAGCTGGGGCTGCGTTCCAGGACCCAGATCCCCCCTCCTCCTAGTTCCAGGTAAGAGCCAGGTAAGAGGCGCCCGCTATAGTGCTTGTAGTAAGAGTTAGTAGCGATAGCAACGAAGGCGGGTACACGTATGAAACTAGGTGCGGTTCCCCTGCTCCCCACGACGGCGACGACGAGGGCGGCGGCGGTGCTCGCGTTCTTTGTCGTGGTTTGGTTGGCGTTCTTCTTCGACAGCCGCCTCGCCCACGCCGAAACCTTCGCCGTCAACTCGACGGGGGATGCCGGGGATCAGAGCCGCGGAAATGGCTTTTGTAACACGGCGCCCTTCCAAGTCGGGACCGAGCCCGAGTGTACCTTGAGGGCGGCCATAGAGGAGGCTAACGCCACTACTGCCGCGGACACCATTAGCTTCAATATCGGGGGTAGCGGGGTAAAGACCATCTCTCCGATGGCTGCTTTGCCGGACATAACCGAAGCGGTGACCATCGACGGCTACAGCGAGCCGGGCGCGAGCCCAAATACGCTCGACACCGGCACCGACGCGGCGCTGAAGATCGAGCTTAGCGGGGCGAACGCCGTATTAGGGGCGATTGGGCTCCGGATCACCAGCCGGGACAGCGTGGTGAAGGGTCTGATCATCAACCGCTTCGGTTACGGCGTCACCATCTCCGGCGCCGGGCTCTCGACTTTGGGGAACAACAAGATCGAAGGCAACTACATCGGCACCGACGCCTCCGGAACCGCCGACCTGGGCAACTCCAGGGCCGGCGTGCAGATCGTTGACGCGGCGGGCAACGTGGTGGGAGGCACCTCCGCCGCTGCCCGCAACACCATCTCCGGAAACACCCTTGACGGCGTTTTCGTCGATGGCTTGGGCGCCAACCGCATCGAGGGCAACTACATCGGCACCGACGCTAACGGAACCGCCGACCTGGGCAACGGCGAGGACGGCGTGACTTTGCTTAACGCGGCGACCAACGTGGTGGGAGGCACCTCCGCCACTGCCCACAACATCATCTCCGGGAACGGCAACGATGGCGTCACCATCTCCGGCACCGATTCTGGGAGTTCCGGGAACAACAATGTTATGGGCAACTACGTAGGCACCGACGCCTCCGGAACCGCCAACCTGGGCAACGACGAGGACGGCGTGGATATCGATGGCGATGGCGCGCCCAACAACACCATCGGGGGTACGGAAGCCGGGGCGCGCAACATAATCTCCGGCAACGATGACGACGGCGTGGACATTTCCAATACCTTTGGCAACCGCATCCTCTCCAACTCCATCCACTCCAACGGAGCACTCGGCATAGACCTCGGCGCCGACGGCGTCACGGCTAACGATCCCAAGGACCCCGACACCGGTCCCAACACCCTCCAGAACTACCCCGTCATAACCTCCGTCACGTCCTCCTCCGGACAGACCACCATCAAGGGCACTCTCAACTCCATCCCCAACGCTGGTGCCTTTACCCTCCAGTTCTTCGGCAGCCCCACCGCCGATCCCTCCGGCTTCGGCGAAGGTAGGACCCTGGTAGGCGAGACCCTCGTGACCACCGACTCCAACGGCGACGCCAGCTTCGACTTCGCCACCACCACGCCGCTCGCAGGAGGGCAGGTCGTCACGGCCACAGCCACCCGCAACGGCAACACCTCCGAGTTCTCCAGAGCCGTGGATGTGGTGGGCACCACCGCGCCCACCGTCAGTGGCACGACGCCGACTGCCGGAGCGACGAGTGTAGCGCGCAATATAAGCCCCACGGCCACCTTCTCAGAGGAGATGGACCCGGACACGCTCACGGCCTCTACGGCCAAGGTGTACCAGCGGGTCAGGAAGAAGATCAGGCGCCACGGGAAGGTCCGGAGAGTGTGGAGGTGGGTGCCCGTGAGCGCCGAGGTGAGCTATGATGGGGCGACCAAGACGGTTACGCTTAACCCTTACGGGACGTCTGAGACCCTGTTAGCCCCCAGCAGGAGACACCTGGTGGTTATTAGCACCGGGGCCAAGGACAAGGCAGGCAACGCGCTGGTCCAGAACTACTACTGGACCTTCACGACCGGGATTAGCTGAGGGCAACAGGCAGGAGAAGTAGGCCAGCTACAAGGGTCGGGGCTGCTACGCCCCGGCCCTCCTTTCCCGACGGCTACCCGGTCACCAGACCTCGTGCGGCTTGTAGCTCTCCTCATTGGCCGGGCTGGCGAGCCGCTGGTTCCCTAAAGAGCTTTAAATCTCCAGTTCGCTCTCTATCTCCGTCCGCGCGCATGAAGAAGGTTCCGCCGCCACCGGCGCCTCTACCCCGATGCGCAGGTCCTCGCCACCGAGGGTGCTAGTATGGCTTCATGGCTAGAGAACGAGATAGTGCCTACGAGCTACTCAAAAACCGGCTGGCGACGATGAGCGACCTGCGCTCGATGTAGAGGTCCTCCAGATAGATGCCGGGGCAACCCAAAAAGGTCGAGAAGTTGTGGAAGAACAACGCGAAGCCCGCGGGCGAGTCTGCGTGGTGTCCGATCACCACTTCGGCACTCCGCGTCTCCCCGAAGAGATGAGACCGGAGTAGGTCCTCGGTGGCGGAGACCTCGTGCGAGAGGCGTTCGTACCCGGCGAGCTCCCTGACAAAGGAGAGGATCAGCGGGACGTCCTCCTCCGTGGCCGGCCTGATCCCGATCTCCGGCATCTCGGCAGGCTAGACCGGCCCCTAATACTACAACCGCACATCAACAGATGTACGCTGTCTCGCGTCGGCGGTGAACGAGGAGCGAGCATGATGAACCAGGCGGAGCGGCGGCAAATCGAGCGGATCGGCTCTTGGAGGAAAGAG
>JAIVIG010000095.1 GCA_020200675.1 Actinomycetota bacterium | reverse complement strand
GGAGCGTGGGAGCAAGAGCGCAACGCGCGCTCAAGCACGATCGACTGGCGCTTCACGACCGAGGACGCTCGCATCAAGCTCAAACACCTTTACCCTTCATTCGATGCTTGACGAGCTACTAGGAAGGGTCGGGAGGCGGTAGCCCCAGCCCGGTATTGCTCGTCGTCTCACGGACCACGAACAAGTTTCCTTCCCCCGGGCTTTCCTGCAATAGCTTGTAGGGAATAACGGTCGTTTTCGTGGATCTGCGTAACACATGCGAGTCTTTGCAGGCGCACTTTAGCTGGTAGGCTTGCCTGCTTCCGCCGAACGTAGCTCCTCGTATACGTCGGGGTTCCGGTCTCCGAAGGTGTGAGAGCGTTTCGTGAGCTGCTTCTCGCGGAGGACCCGTTCGACGTCGATCTCTGCGCTTATTAGCTCTTCTTCGGTCGCGCTCCCGAATGCGAGTACGCCGCCGGTCGTGTCGACGATGGAGCTGCGGCCGAGGTAGCCGTCCCCGACGCGGTTGGCGCAGGCGACGAAGAGGCGGTTGGCGTTGGCGTGGGAGATGGCGTGGACGTTTAGCATGGTGAGGCCGCCCCAGCGCCGCCCTTCCGGGACCCAGTCGTCGGGGGCGTTGGCGGGGACGCAGAGGAGGTCCGCGCCGCGCAGGGCCAGGGTGCGGGCCGCCTCGGGGAACCAGGCGTCGTAGCAGACGAGGACGCCGATGTTGCACAAGGGCGTCTCGAAGATCGGGAGGTTCGAACCCGGCTCGTAGAGGAGCTTCTCGTCGTCCCAGAAATGCGTCTTGCGGTAGCGTCCGAAGAAATCCGGCCCGACGACCGCGGCAGAGTTGTACAGGAAATCGCCATCCCTCTCCAGAAAGCCGGCGACGACGAAGATGCCGGTCTCCGTGGCGGCCTCTTGCCAGGCCCGAAGCGTGGGGCCGTCGAGAATTTTGGTGTCTCCTACCTTTTCGGCGATGCTCAAGGCGCTTTCGCGCGAGGGGAAGTCGCAGCCGGAGTTCGCGAGCTCGGGGAGGACGACGAGTTCGGCCCCAGCCCGGGCGGCATCGAGGATCGCGGCCGTCGAACGTTCGAGGTTGGCGACCCCTACGCCGTCGCGGATGGCGTACTGGGCACAGGCGACGCGCACTCTACGTTCCTTCCTGCCGGAGATGTTCCACCTCTCCTTCGAAGAGTTCGACGGTGCCCTCTGGTGTCTCGAGGAGCAGAGCGCCCTCGGGGGTCAGGTCCGCGGCCCGCCCCTCCAGAAGCTCCCCGAACCGCTTCACCCGCACCAGCCGCCCAAGGGTGCAGTTCAGCGCTCGCCAGTCGTCGAGTACGGCGTCGAAGGCTTCGATCTTCTCTAGCTCATCTTCTAGTTTCGAGAGGATCGCGCCGAGCAACTCTACGAGGTCCACGTCGCGTCCCAGCTCGGAGCGGAGGGTGGCGACGCCGCGGTCGGGGACGTCGAGGTCCGCGGGGTCCAGGTTGGCGTTGAGGCCGACGCCGAGGACGACGAAATCCAGGCGGCTATCGCCGGGTACCGGACCGGTGCGCTTCGCGGCGACGGGTACATGCTCGGCGCTGGATTCAGCGAGGATGCCGCAGATCTTTCCTTCGGGTTCCCCGTCTTTGAGGACGAGAAGATCGTTCGGCCACTTTATGCGAGCCTCGACCCCAAAGCCCCAGAGTGCTTTCGCGACGCCGACGGCTGCGGTCTGGGTGATCCGAGGCGCAAACCGGGCCGGAACCTCCGGCCGGAGGACGAGCGACATCCAGAGCCCGCCGGGGGGCGATCCCCACTGGCGACCGAGCCGTCCACGGCCGCCTCTCTGGACCTTCGAGATCACGAGCGTCCCGTGCAGGGCGCCCTCGTGAGCAAGCTCGCGGGCGCGCTCCTGGGTAGAGCCGATCTCCTCGTGGAAGTCCACCCGTATCGCCAGCGAACTCCCGAACCTCTCCACCGCCTCCTTGCTCAACCCCGTCATCGACGACTCGCCCAGAGAACCGGTAAGCACGCGACCATCACCGACAACACGGGCAGCGCCGGGAGCGCTGCCGTAAGAAGGGGCAACTCGGGCCCCATACCCGGCGTGGTAAGCCTTTTTCTGACGTCCATTATTCTCAAGTGTAAGCCAGTATTGGCTACGAGAGCGGCGACCACGAAGAACGGGAGAGCTCCGGCGACGATAGCCAGGACCCGGAACCGCGGAAGGACAGGGCCGGTGGCGTAGGGCAGGGCTACCAGGCTCACCCTATCCCCATCTCCTTCATCGTCGCCATCTCCCCGAGCACCCGCGCCGCGGCCTGGACGACCGGCACCGCCAGGAGGCCTCCTGTCCCTTCTCCGAGCCGCATACGCAGGTCCAGGATCGGCTCGAGGCCAAGTTGTTCGAGTGCTGCCTCCGCTCCCGGCTCGACCGAGAGGTGCCCGGCGATGGCGTAGCCCACGCAGTCCGGGGCGAGCGCCCGGGCCACCAGCGCCGCCGAGTTCGAGACGACCCCGTCGAGGACGACCGGCACCCCGTAGACGGCGCTCGTGAGTATGAGGCCGGCGATCGCCGCGTGTTCGAGGCCGCCGAGCGCGGCGAGCACGCCCAGCGGATCGCTCGGGTCCGGTTCGTGCAGTTTCAGGGCCTCATCGACGACGCGGACCTTTAGCTCGAAGGTCTCATCGTCGATGCCGGTGCCGCGTCCGGTCGTCTCTTCCGGAGACCGGCCGGTGAAAGCGGAGATCAGGGCTGCCGCGGGCGTGGTGTTGGCGATGCCCATGTCGCCGGGCACGAGCAGGTCCACCCCGCTCTCGATAAGCTCTCCAGCGATGCCGGCCCCCGACATTACCGCCCGCGCGGCGTCCTCCCGGCCCATCGCCGGTCCGCGGCTCAGATCGTCCGTGCCGGCCCGCTTCTTCGCCGCGCGCAGCAGCGGATGCCGCTCGAGCTCCGAGGCCACGCCGACGTCGAGTACGCTGACCCTCGCGCCGACGCTCCGGGCGATGGCGTTCGCCGCTGCGCCCCCGGCGCAGAAGTTTCCGACCATCGCCGCGGTGACCTCCTGCGGCCAGGGCGAGACGCCACGGGCGAGGACGCCGTGGTCACCCGCGCAGATCACCACCGCGGGGTTCTCGGGCACCGGCGGCGGGACCTCCCCGACCATCCCCGCGAGACGCGCCCCGATCTCCTCCAGCCTCCCGAGGCTCCCCGGCGGCTTGGTGAGCGCCAAATGCCGCTCCCGCGCCCGTACGACCGCTCCCTCATCGGGCGGCTGTACCTCCTCCGCGAGCTCCCTGACCCGCTCCTCTAGAGCCACCCTCTTCGCCTTAGTGGTGATGGTGGCCGTGGGCGTGGCCCGGCTCGTCGGGGTGGTAATGGGGCGTAGCGGGAGCGCCGACCTTCTCTTCGAAGCCGGGGAGGGTAACCCGGTGGACGCAGACGTCGCAGTTCATCCGGATGTCCCCGCGTACGGCCTCGTGGTAACGCTCCATAAGCAAGTCCACGACCTTTTCGTGCGGCCCGAAGTAGCCGGCGTAGGAGACGGTAGTCTCGGGGTTTGCGGCGGCGAACTGCGCGCTCCCACGCCGGATTCGTTCCTCGAGGACGCCGGTGAAGAGGAAGTAGGAGAAGACGGCGATGTGTCGGGCGCCCAACTTCTTCAGGCGCTCCAGCCCCTCGGAGACGTTAGGGGGGGTCATGCTGACGTAGGCGGTCTCTACGGTTGGGTACGGGCGTCCTTCGTAGAATAGGCGCGCGACCTTGGCGTGGTCGGAGTTGGCGTCGGGGTCCGAGGAGCCGCGGCCGACGACGAGGACGGCGGTCTCCTCTCTCGCCTTCTCGGGGACGGCGGCAGAGATCCTTTCGTCCATCAGCTCCAGCAACTCGGGTCGGATACCGAGGGCGCGACCGTATCCGAAGTCGATCCCCGGGTGGCTCATCTTCTCGCGTACCAGGGTCGCGGGGATGTCGTCTTTGGCGTGACCGGCGGCGAGTAGCATCAGGGGTACCGCGGCTATCCTTCGCGCCCCGCTCCCCACGAGGCGGTTCACACACTCGGAGATCGGGGGTCTCGAGAGCTCTATGAAACCGCCCTCGACCGCGAGGGCCGGCTCGCGTTCCCTGACGAGAGCTACGAGCTCGTGGAACTCGCGGGCTCCCCGGGGATCCCGGCTCCCGTGCCCGACGATGAGGAGCGCCGGACCCGCGTCCTTCCTGCCGATTCTGTTCTTCGCGAGGGTGAGCTTTTGCACGTCAGTCCTCCTCGTAATATATGAGCGCGTTCAGGGCCGCGGCAGCGACCGCGGAGCCACCCTTGGGACCGCGGTTGGTTATAGCGGGAAGCCCACTCTGCAACAACTTCTCCTTTGACTCGGCGGCGCCGACGAACCCGACCGGGAGTCCGACGACGAGCGCGGGCTTGACGTCCGGGAGGTCCAGCAACTCGAAGAGCGCCGTGGGCGCGTTCCCGACTACCCAGACGGCGCCGGTCTCTACCTCTCGCGCCGCGAGCCGGAACCCCGCCGCCGAGCAGGTGATGTTTAGCTCCTCGGAGAGTTCGCGGGCGCGGGCGTCGGAGACATAGCAGCGGGTCTCTCGGGCGGTGATGCCCGCAGCGACCATCCCGACGTCCGTTACCACGGGAGCATTACGGCGGAGGGCTTCGAGTCCCTTCTCAGCGGCGGCTTCGTCGACGGCTAGGCTTCCGGCGTACTCCAGGTCGGCGGAAGCGTGGATCACGCGCTCCGCCACGGCCTGGCCCAGAGGCCCGAAGCGCGAGAGGTCCACGAGCCCACGCAAGATGCGGTAGCTCTCGGCCTCTATGGGATGTACGCGCCTCACTCTTCCTCCAGCAGAACCTCGACGCAGGCTGAGACGGGGCAGACCTCGGCGCACTCGGCGCACGCCGAACAACGATCTTCGAGGACGATGAGGGGCGAGGAGTGATCTCTCGACGCGGGCCGTATCGCCTTCTCCGGGCAGGTCTTTATGCAAGCCCCGCAGCCCGCGCAAGCGTCCGTCACGGCGAAGGTCCTCCTCATCCCAGATACCCTCGGGGCGTTACCATCCGTCCGGCCACGAGCCTGGTCCGCGAGTTGCCGACCACGACGACCGTCAGCATGTCCACGTCCTCCGGCCGCAACGAGGCGAGATCCGTGAAGACCACCTCTTGTCCTTCGCGATAGGCGTTCTTGACGACGCCGACGGGAGTGTCGGGGGAACGATGCTCGAGCAGTATCTCGCGCACCTTGCCGAGCTGCCAGTCGCGCCCCTTCGAGCGCGGGTTGTACAGCGAGACCACGAAGTCTCCGATAGCCGCGGCCCGCACCCGGTTCTCTATCACCTCCCAGGGCGTGAGCAAGTCCGAGAGGCTCACGGAGCAGTG
>JAIVIG010000094.1 GCA_020200675.1 Actinomycetota bacterium | reverse complement strand
GTCCACCGGAATACGCAGGCTCTCCCACTGCGCGTCGCTCATCTCGAAGTCCTCGAGAAACAGGCGGCGGTCGGGTATGAGCCGGTACTTGCCTTCGCTCGCCGCTTCGCTATCGAAGAGGATGGAGCACGGGCGGCACGCGCAAATGATCTCCCGCGTGGAGACCTCAAGGAGATGCCGGTGCTCGGGCGGTATCGGCTCGCTGCACAGATCGCAGTGCTCCTGGGCGGCCTCCGCCGCCTCCCTTGCCACCTTCGCGGACTCCTCCTGAGCGAACCGGCGCAGCGAGGAGAAAGTGGAGAAAGCCTTCCTGTTGCCTTGCTCGACCATATGCTCCTCAGCCCACCGCGCTCGGGAGGGCGATCTTTATTATGCTCCGCCGCCCGCGGCCCTGTCTCTCCTCGACATCTATCTCGCTCACGAGCAGCGGGATAGGCTCAAGGTGCAGCCGCGGGTCGTCAAGGCACCTCCCGGCCCGGCGCACGTCGTAGCTACGCCCGCACCCGGAGCAAGCAAGCTCCGCCTCCTTCAGGCTGCCACCCTCCAGCGATTCTCCGCAGCCGGGGCAGAGGTGACGGTAGGCGTAGAGGTCCTCCCCCAGCTTCAAGAAGAGCACCGGCTCGCCGGAGATCTCCTTCACCAGCGTCCCGCCGCCGGAGAGTTGGGGCAGCCCGCCGACGACCGTCCAGGAGGAACCATCCTCTTCAGGCCGCTTCTTCTCCTTTTTGCGCAACGTGGGGCCGGCTACGAATGTCGTCGCTGGCCTGGGCTCCTCGGCCACACCCTCGGCCTCTATCCTCTCCAGATCCGGGGCCGTCTTCTGGATGGCTTCCTCTATCGCCAGCTTGAGCGTCATGGTCGAGGATGGACAACCTTTGCAGCTCCCCTCCATCCGCAGCCGCGCCACGCCCTCTTCCACGCCAAGCAACTCCACGTTGCCACCGTGAGACTGCAGGTAGGGTCGCACCTCTTCGAGGGCCATGACTACCCGCGTCTCCACGTCGAGCGGGTGCAGCCCGTGCAGGAGCAGCAGGTGCGAGACCAGCTCGTCCTCGGTGAGAGAATCAAAGATCCTCTCACTCTCGTTCCCCTGGGCGACCACCTCCATCACGCGCGCCAGGCCCTCGCCGTAGAGTTCCAGAAGGACCTGTACCACCTCAGCGGCCTTGGCTCTGGCGTTCGGGTCTTTGAGGGATTCGATCTCCCCCAGCAGCGTCTCTATCCTGGCGACTCGCTCTTGTAGTCCTTGATCGTCTAGAAGCACCCCTGAAACCCTTCATAGAGGCGGGCCCCGTAGCGCGGGACCCGCCTGATCGCAACGTCTACCCGGCTTGCGGGCTCTACTCTACGCCTATCCCCAGCGTCGGGGAGTGCCGCCTCTCGAGTATCTTGCCCTTGCCAGAGTACATGTGTACCCCGCAGGGCAGGCATGGGTCGAAGCTGCGCACCGTCCGCATGATGTCGATACCCTTGAAGTTGTCGGGGCCGTTCTCCTCGAAGATCGGCTGCCCCATTACCGCGTCCTCGTAGGGTCCGGGAGTGCCCAGCGAGTCGGTAGGAGACCCGTTCCACGGGGTGGGCGGGTAGGGGTGGTAGTTGGCGATCTTGCCGTCCCGGATCACCATGTGGTGCGAGAGGACCCCGCGCACCGCCTCGTGGAAGCCGCAGCCAATGGCCTCGTCGGGCACCTCGAACTCCTGGAAGACCTTGGTCTCTCCCGCGCGCAACAGCTCGAGAGCCCTATCCAGGAAGTAGAACGCCATCGCCGCCGCGTAGGCTACGAAGTAGACCCTGGCCCTATCTCGCTCGATGGTGTTGGACCACTGCGGTATGTTCCACTCGAACTGCATCTCGGGCGTGGCGGCCGTCTTGGGCAGGTTGATCTGGACGCTGTTGCCGGTGGCCTTGATGTAGCCGACGTCCACCAGCCCGGCGAGCGCCGTGGCCCAGAGCCGGGCTAATGGCCCGCCGCCGGTATCGAGCGCCAGGTGGTCCCCGGTGCGCTGATCGTACCAGCGCGGGCTCATGACCCAGCTGTAGTTCCCGCCTTCCAGGTCCCGCTTCTGGGGCTTCGGGAGCGTGGTCTGGTTCCACGGGTGGCGCTTGTCCACCGGGTTGCCCAGGGGGTCGCGGCTTACGAAGGTCTCCTCATTCTCCCAGTCCTCGTAGTAGGAGGAACCGAGCAGGATGCGTATCCCGAGGTTTATGTCCACCAGGCTCGTGGTCACCAGCTCGCCGTCCACGACGATACCGGGCGTAACGTACGCGCCCCGTCCCCACTCGGCCATGTTCTCGTATTTGTAGTCGCACACGTCCGGGTTCTGGAACGCGCTCCAGCAACCGAGCATGATGCGCCGGTTACCGACCTCCTCGTAGCCCGGCATTGCTTCGTAGAAGAAGTCGAAGACGTCGTCGTTCATCACAACGGCCTTCTTGATGAAATCTATGGTCCTCATCAGCCGGCTCAGGTAGTCGGTGAAGATCTGGGGCGTCGCCATCGTGCCCGTGCCGCCCGGGTAGATCGTCGAGGGGTGCACGTGCCGGCCCTCCATCAGGCAGAACATCTCGCGGGTGACCCGGCTCACGTTCAAAGCCTCTTTATACACCTCGCCCGTGAAGGGGTTGAAGGCGCGCATGATGTCGGCGATGGTGCGGTAGCCATGTAGGTCGGCATGCGGGGCATCCGTCTGCTCCGCCCGTTCCAGTACGCTCGGGTTGGTATCCGCGACCATCTGCTCGCAGAAGTCCACGAACACCAGGTTGTCCTGGAAGAGGGTGTGGTCGAACATGTACTCCGCGGCCTCGCCCAGGTTGTAGATCCACTCGGCCAGCGGCGGCATCGCTATCCCGTAGGCCATGTTCTGGGCGTAGACCGAGCAGACGGCGTGGTTGTCCCCGCAGATGCCGCAGATGCGGCTGGTGATGAAGTGCGCATCACGCGGGTCCTTGCCCTTCATGAAGACGCTGTAGCCACGGAAGATAGAGGAGGTGCTCTTACACTCGACCACTTCCCGGTTGTCGAAGTCTATCTTGGTGTAGATCCCGAGGTTCCCGACGATCCTGGTGATCGGGTCCCACGACATCTCCGTGAGGTTCCTGGATTCCGCCGGAACTTCCTCTCGGATAGCCACTTATCTTCCCCTTCCTAATTCGGCCAACGCGGGTTGTAGCCAGTCGTGAGCTCCTGCTTGTTGTGGCGCCACTTCGGTTCCTTGTTTACCGTCTCGTTGGTTATGCTGCGCAGCTTCCGGATCATGGCGCCGTAGGTCTTGGTCATGGCCGTAGAAAGAGTCGAGCCCGGCGGCTCGTCCATGAACGGCATGAACTTGTCGGGGAAGCCCGGCATGGTGCAGCCGATGCAGATGCCCCCGACGTTCGGGCAGCCCCCGACTCCGTCCATCCAGCCCCTCTTGGTCACGTTGCAGTTGACGACCGGACCCCAGCAGCCAATCTTCACCTGGCACTTGGGCGAGTTGTAGTCAAGGGCGAAGTCACCTTGCTCGTAGTAGGCGGCCCGGTCACAGCCCTCGTGGACGGTCTTCCCGAAGAGCCACGTGGGCCTGAGCTGGTCGTCCAGCGGGATCATCGGAGACATGCCGCCCGCCTGATAGAGCAACCACGTGAGGGTCTCCATGAAGTTGTCCGGCTGCACGGGACACCCGGGGATGTTCACGATCGGGATGCCCGCCTGGGAGCGGAAGTTCCATCCAAGGTAGTCCGCCAATCCCATGCAACCCGTGGGGTTGCCCGCCATCGCGTGGATCCCACCGTAGGTCGCGCAGGTCCCGGCGGCTACCACCGCCCACGCCCTCGGCGCCAGCTGGTCGATCCACCAGTTGAGGGTGAGGGGCTGGCCGGTTGCCAGATCGTTCCCGAACGACGTCCAGTACCCATCCCCGTTGATGTTCTCGTTGGGGATGGAGCCCTCGATCACCAGTACGAACGGGGCGTCGAGCTCATCGTTCGCAGCCTTGCGAAAGACCTCCAGGTACTCCTCCCCGCCGAGCGAGGGATCGAGCACCTTGTTGTGCAGGTGCACCGTGGGCAACCCCGGGATGTTGCCCAACAACACATCCTCGAGGCTGGGCAGCGTTGCGGCAGTTACGGAGATAGTGTCTCCGTCGCAACTCATGCCCTCCGAGATCCACAGTACGTGGACCTCCTCCACCCCCGGTCCATAGCTGGTGGCTTGAGTCTCAGTCACGAACTACTCCTCCTTCCCACCTTTACGCCCTCTCCCGCACCTGGCAGCCTTTGGAAAGAACACCCGTACCCCTGAAAGAGTCCACGCAAACGGACCTTTACACCCCTGCTCGGATCCTGCACCCGGGAACCTATCCCGGTGCCCAAGAGCGCTACTCTCCTTTCCCCTAGCCTAGGATTATGCTCTCGGATTCGTAGCGTGCTCTGAGTGGCAGCATACCGCACCACTACTCTTGGCACAAGCCAAAAATTACACGGCGAATCAAGCAAATGGCTATGACCACCGCGCGGTTGCGAACCTATCGGAGATGAGTGTTAAGTTCGGCGGAACTCCAGCTCGCACTGTCTGTCTGGCACCGAGCTGTGGGCCGGCGCTTGTGGCGAGTATCCCGAGAATTTTTGAAGTAAGATCCCCGGGAGAGAAATGGGTCGTGGGATCGGGAGATGGCATGGCTAAACCGGTGGAACTCTACGCTACTATGAGCTGTCCTTACAGCGCAGCTGCCCGCGAGGATCTCGAGTGGCGCGGGGTGGACTTCGTAGAGTACGACGTCGAACAGGACCGTGTTGCCTACGAGCGCATGCTCGAGCTAACCGGCGGCAACCGCACGGTTCCCGTCATAGTCGAGGAGGGCAAATCCGTCCAGGTGGGCTGGATGGGGCAGGGGTGTTTTGTCTGAATCGCGAGCGCTCGGTAGGGAGGCGCCCGAGATGCGGGATCGGTACCGGCGGTTCCTTACGATCCCGACTCGCTGGATGGACAACGACGTCTACGGCCACATCAACAACGTCGTCTACTACTCTTACTTCGACACGGTCGTGAACGAGTACCTGGTCTCTTCAGGGTCGCTCGATATCGAGAGGAGCAGGGTCATCGGCCTGGTCGTCGAGACGCGGTGCAGGTTTTTCAGCCCGATCACTTTTCCCGACACCGTGCACGCGGGGTTGCGCGTAGCCCGGCTCGGCAACAGCAGCGTGCGCTACGAGATCGGGCTGTTCAGAAACGACGAGGAGACCGCCGCGGCCCAGGGGCACTTCGTCCACGTCTACGTGGATCGCGAGACCCGCAAGCCGGCCGCGCTCCCACCAGAGATGCGGGGGGCGCTGGAAAGGGTGCGCGCCAACACCTGACAGCCGGATTCTGGGTAGAGTGAGGGTCCGGCGCGTGGTACAC
>JAIVIG010000093.1 GCA_020200675.1 Actinomycetota bacterium | reverse complement strand
TCCACGTAGTCGTAGTCTTCGGGCTGGACCCTCTCGTACCCGTCGGCGCGCAACAGGTCGAGGAGCGCCGGGTCCGTTATGTCCAGGTAGGCTTGCGCGATCTGCTCTTTAAGCTCGTCGGAGAGGGCGTTTCGGACCACCCAGGGGTAACCCTCTATGGGATCCGACTCGTCGATGACGCGGACGCTGCCCTCCTCGATGGTCCCCTCATCTTCCAGGTTGTACAGGATGCGGTCTTCGAGGCCGCCCGCGTCCACCTGCCCGTTGGCGACCGCCTGGGCCGTGGCATCGTGGCCGTTGGTGTAGTTGAAGTTCCCGAGGTCCGTCCGGTAGTCGATACCGGCGTCCCTCAGCATGATCGCCGGGTACAAAGAGCCCGAGGTGCTCGATACGCTCCCGAACGCGAAGTCTCTACCTTCGAGCTCCGAGGTCTCCTGTATCTCGCTGTCTGCCGGCACGATGATGACGGAGCGGTACGTCGTGTCGCCGGTCCTCGGGTTGATCTCCGTGACCAGTGGGACGACGTCTCCCCGGTTGCGGGCCTGCACGTAGGTAAGGCCGCCGAAGTACGCGAGGTCCAGCTCGTCGTTGACCATCGCCTCGACCACGGCGCCGTAGCTCGTCGGCACCGTTAGCTCGACCTCGCGCCCAAGCTGCTCCGAGAGGTACTCGCCGAACGGCTCGTAGTTAGCCTCCACCGACTCCGGGTTCTGGTTCGGGATCAGACCAACCCTCAGCGGATCCGGGTCGCTAGACCCCTGTTCGCCTCTACCACCCCCACCGTCGCCCCCACAACCCACCACGACCAGAGAGACCAGCAAGACCGCGACGAGCGCGTAAAGCTTGCGAACCAAGTATTCTCCTTTCCGGGGCTAGCCCGGTATCTCGACTCTCGGGGGAACGGTTCCTTTCGTCACGGCGGAGACAGGCCCCCTCTCCCACAGTTGCGTCGCTCGCTGGCACCCGTCATACGCGCTCCCCCTTATAACCTATGAGTTATGGTAACCAAAAGCAGAACTTGAGACAGTAGGCTAGTTTACTCAGCCTGCTGGTGTCAAGGGCTGGGTCCGGCGCAAACGAGCGGTTTAAGCGTTTCGTAAGAAACGGCCAGAGTTCTGCAAGGCTCGTCGCCCGGACCGCAAAGACGCTACCTACCGCTGTCCATCTGCCGCTTCATCGCGGAGCGAGCAAAGTCTTCGGTCGGTAGAGCATACGGGGAAACTAAACGCCCCGGATCGAAATTCGGGGCGAGTGAGCTCTCTCGAAGGTGTGAGTTAGGCGGGCGAGTCGAGCAGTTCGCCGAGGTGTTGGTCTACCTGCTCCATGTAGCTCGGTTCCAGGTTGAACAGGCCGAGGTGTCCGCTGATGCTCTCCACCACGCGAAGCTCGCTGTTGGGGATCATCTCCTGCTCCGCCTTGCAGTCGCGCACCGGGAAGAACATGTCTTCGTTGATCGGCATGGCGAAGGTCTTCGCCTGTATGCGCCCGAGGGCCGCGGCGAGATCTCCCTCCGTGTGACGGCTGACGTCTCCCCGCTGCCACTTCCACGCCATGCACAGGAGGTCGTTGGGATCCATGGGGTCAAAGTACGCCTCCATGAACCCGACCTGGAAGTCCTCCAGCGACGTGAACCCCAGCGTGCGCCAGTGCTCTCTCTTGAAGAACTCCGTGGAGAAGCCCATGACGGCCCAGATCTTGGCGTGCCTGGCGAGCCCTTCGCGTACCTCCTCGTTGGAGTCGTAGAAACCGTTCTGGAAGCCGGGGTCCGACGTTATCGCTTCCATGAGGGCGTCGGTGTACAGGAAGTCGTGGGGGGTATTCATCGCGGTCCCCGCGATGGGAGCCGCGCGCCTGACCTTCTCCGGGAACCGCACTGCCCATTCGTAGGTCTGTTGCGCCCCCATCGAGCCGCCCATCACGAGCTGCAACTCCTCGATGCCGAACTGCTCCCGGAGTAACTGCTCCTGGGCGCGCGTCGTCGCCTATCCTCACGTGCGGGAACCGGCCCCTGGAGAACGGGCCTTCCGTGTTGTGAGGCGAGGTAGAGAGACCGTTGCCGATCTGGTTTGCGACCACGATGAAGTACTTCTCCGGATCTAGCGCGTGTTCCGGACCGATATAGGCGTCCGCAAAGATCTGGTGCGTACCCGAGTACCAGGTGGTGACCAGGACCGCGTTGTCCTTGGCATCGTTTAACTCCCCGAACGTCGCGTAGGCGAGCTGGCAACCCCGGAGCGTGGGACCCTCTTCGAGGGTGAAGTCCCCCAGGTCGAACATCTCGTACGGGCCCTGCACCTCCGGCGAATAGTAAGCGTTTTCGATCACTTCCGAACCCTCTACCCCTGTCTTTGACGAAGCTCCTTGCGCCCTTTCCTCTACGAAGTCTACGTACGTTACGGACCAGGCGCAACGGATACAGCAGGTAGCGCCCGCCCGGCGCGTTTCCTCGGCGGAGTGTCGGCTTCCCGAAAAGCCACCGTCGGGACGGAGCGAGACATCCCCGCCCTAGCCGTGCTCGACGGAGTGCTTCTCAGAGAACTCTTCCGTGAAGTGGCCTCTGAGGAACTCCTTCGTCCCCTCCGGTCCTCGCAACCTAAGCGAGATGGGTCCCAGGTCGGGCTCGAACAGGAGCTCGAAGGTGAAGAAGCGGCAGCACTCCCTCTCGGCTGCGACGAAGCGCGCAAGCTCCGCGGTCCGCTCGGGTTCGCCCCGGAAGACGAACTCGTAGCCGTCCTCGAGCTCCCTCACGAGTTCGCATCCGTCGAAAAGTTCGCGCGAGAGCTCCTCCCGGCGCGGGCCCAGCCGCTCATCGGGCAGCTTACAAGCGATGGGCAGCTGCTTCGCGGCACGTCTCGCCTCGATGTTCATAGCTCTCCGCCTCCTCAAGCTCGGTAGGCGCCCTTGCGCCCTCACGGTCAGAGGGTAATACTTCGAGTGCGCTTGAAGTCAAGGCCGAACAAGGAGGGTCGTCCGATGTCCGCTCTTCTGACCATCGGGGAGGTCGCCCGGCGCGCCGGCATCAGGGCCTCGGCAATTCGCTACTATGAGGAAGCCGGGTTGCTCCCGGAGCCCGAGCGCGTCGGCGGCAAGCGTCGCTACGACGAGGAGGTGCTGCGGCGTTTGGCCCTCATCTGGGGCGCCAAGCGCGCCGGGTTCACCCTCGGCGAGATCCGGACCCTCGTGCATGGCTTTCCCGCCGAGACCGGCGCCGCGGAGCGCTGGCGGACGCTCGCGTCGGAGAAGCTGGGTGAGGTGGACGAGGCCATCGCGCGGCTTCGATCGACGAGGGACCTGCTGCAAGAGGCGCTGAGGTGCGAGTGCGGGAGCCTGGACGAGTGCGCGCGGTTGCTGTCCGAGCCGTAGACCCGCTGGGACCATCCCCACCTTTGGCTCCGAGGTGAGATACTTTTCACCAGAAGACCGGCAAAGCCTGCCCGGTGTGGCGAGAGATCCGTCACGCACGTTCTTTTCTCGAACCGGGGCTTTCGGTACACATCCCGACGAATGCCTCGGCCGCCGGGGAGAGCGGCCGGTCGCGTTCGGTTACGAGCACGAAGGGCCGCACAAAGGTGAGTCCCCGAATCTCGAGCGCGCTTACCGCCGGTTGGGCGCCGACCGTGCGCGCGGGGACGACTCCTATTCCCGCGCCCGCCGCGACAGCACCCAAGACGGAGGCGTTTGACCCTAGTTCCATCGCCACCCGCGGCGCGATCCCGGCGGCTACCAGCGAGTCCTCGACGGTCTGGCGCGTCGCCGAACCCTCCTCCCGCATGATGAACGGCCGTCCGGCGAGATCCGCTGGCGCGACCTCGACCCCGGCGAGCGGGTCATCGGCGGCGACCACCACGACCAGCTCGTCCTGCCCGACGACGGCGCTTGCCAGCCGGGGATCGTCTACCTCGCGACCCACGACGGCGACCTCGATCTCACGGTTCAGAAGGGCGGCTAGCGTCTCCTCGGTATCGACTATATGCACGTCGAGCGCGACGTCCGGGTAGTGGGCGGAGAACTCCACCGCGAGGCGCGGCATCAACAGCTCACCCGGCGTGGAGGATGATCCCACGGCCAGTCGCCCGCGTGGGCCGGCGTGGCGTGACATCTCCGCCTCCAGGGTCGCGAGGTCATCCAGCACCCGCCGGGCGTGCTCCGCGAGGCATTCTCCGGCCGGCGTCGGCCGCAGCCGGCGTCCCCTCGTTAGCAGCGCTACCCCGAAGCGCTCCTCCAGGGCGTGCAGGTGGTTCGACACGGCCGGCTGCGTCATCCCCAACCGCCGCCCGGCCGCCGAGAGCGAACCGTGCTCCAGGATGGAGAGAAAGACGCGCAGGCTCTGGATGCTAATGCCCATCGTCGCAAAGTATCAGCGAGCGGTTATGGGGTCAATGAACCGGGCCTGGAGCAAGGGTTCGAGTTTCGGGAGCAGCATTTTTAACGTATATTTAACGTGTGGTACCGGAATCGTGCTTCGGCTTGACGATAAGGACGTATAAGCGTGCGCGCGAAATCGGCGGCTTCAGGGTTTGTCTAAAGCACCGGAGGCGTTGCTGATGGTCGGCGCGATCGCGGTTTTGGCCGTGGCGACGTGGTTGTACGCGTCCGTTGACTCCGACACCCTGGGAGTGATCCCGAGCGAGCCGAAAACATTCTACGAGATCAGGGAGCCAGGATGACTACTTTGTTGCACAAGAGGAGCAGGTTCAAGGTTCTGGGCTCTTGGAAACTGCTTCTAAGCCGTCAGGATTGGGTTTACGTCCTCAGCCTCCTGATCCCTTTCGCGGTCTACAACCTCGCGCTGAAGGCCCTGATGTTGGCTTCGCGAAACGGCGAAGCTGTCGGGGAGTTCAGAGTTCCGACCTCCCGTATCTTGATGTACGCGATGTGGTCGGATGTGTTCTTCGTTCTGGGATACGTGCTGCTCTGGATCGGGCTTTTCGCTGCCGTGCGCAGGGGACCTTTGCGCTGGGGTGTGCTGATCCTCTTTCACGCCACCGCGATACTCGTGGTGATGGTCAAGACGGTCGCCTACCAGTACATTCAGGAGACAGGCACCACGCTCGACTACACCATTCTCCGCCTGTGGCTCCCCAGGTTCGATGAGCTCCAACCGATGCTCGGCCAGGGTATTCCACTCTCGGCTTGGGTGCTCCTCGTGGCCGCCCTCTTCTACGCGGCTCTAGGTCCCTGGCTCGTGACGCGCACCATCGAGCGGTGGCGAGGATGGGAGAGGAGATCCCCCTCGACCAGCAGGCCCGGGAAGATACGCTTCTTTGGCGCCCTTTTGCTGGCCCTCCTGGCGCTCGGATTTGGCTGGTTATCGCTGCGGGAGGACTTCAACCCGTACGACGAGTATCTCCAACTTACCAGTCAGGACTCGAAGAGGATAACGCAACTCAACAAACCGCTGG
>JAIVIG010000354.1 GCA_020200675.1 Actinomycetota bacterium | reverse complement strand
CGTCTAGCCTAGAAAAGCCTTATGTAAGCGGTTTTCGGGACGCCTGCGAACATTCGCGAAACCCCTAAGTCGCCCTGGCAGCGCGGAGGTCAGGGGTTCGATCCCCCTCGGCTCCACTCTGGTCGTCACGGGTTTGTGGGGAACCTGAAGTGCCCAAAGAGTTCGAGACCTCGAAGAAGCATCGGGGGAGCATTCCCTCGGGGCTTCCGCCCGGCTTTCTCGCGCGTTACAAACCCCAGATCCTCATCAGCGCCCTCGTCGTGCTCGTGCTCGCCGGGGGCGCGTACTACTCCTCCCGCGCCTCCGAATCGGCCCCAAAGGTCGTCTACAGCACCTCCCTCGACGAGGCAAAGGCCGAAGCGCAGACCCCGCTCCTCGTAAACATCAACACCGCCGACGCAAAAGAACTCGACGAGCTCCCCGAGGTCGGTCCCTCCACAGCCGAGAAGATCGTCGAACACCGCCGCCACAGCGGCTCGTTCAGATCCGTTGAGGAACTGGAGGAAGTCTCCGGCATCGGGCCCAAGACGCTCGAAAAGATAAGGCCTTTTGCAACGGTCTGAGACCGCGGGACAGGCCCGGGAGCACGACCTCGGGCTGGACCTGCGCCCGCCGGTGCGCCTGGATCTCTGGGCGCTGCTCCTCGCTATGGGGATCGTCGCGGCCACCGTCGCGCCGCTTCTCGCCACGATACTCTTGCTGACGAGTCTCGTCGTCTCTGTCGCCGTGGCGGCCTGGGGCGGCCTCGTCCCCGACGAGTGGAGGGCGATGGCGGTTCTCTCCCCGTTGTTCGTCGCGAGCGGGGCCGGGATAGCCCTCCTGCACACGACGGCCTTCGACCCCCTCCTGGAGCTCGCGGAGGTCGAGCCGGGCGAGGTCGTGGTGGTGGGGAGGGTCGTCTCCCCGCCGGTCCCGACGAAGGTCGGCTACCGGGCCGACGTGCTTTCGGGTGTGATCTACGCCAGGGGAGTGTGGCTGGCGGACGAGGAGCGGGGCTGGGTCGGACAGGTGCATCGCCGGACGGACGCGGCCCTGGGCTACGGCTTGAGACCCCGGGAGGGCGCGGTCGTGCGGGGCATGGTTCTGGGAGATTCTTCGCGGTTGCCGGAGGAGGTCGAGGAGGCGTTCAGGAGGAGCGGTATTACTCACGTGCTGGCGATAAGTGGCCAGCACGTCGCGGTGCTGGCGGCAATGATCTACGTGGTCCTGCGGCTCTTCGCCGTGCCGATGCTCTTGCGCAACCCGGCCACGCTCGGCCTCGTGTGGCTGTACATCTTCGTCGCGGGCGCCCCACCGTCGGCGATACGGGCCGGTGTCGTCGCTACCTTCGTCCTCGCCGCCCCGCTCTTCGGGCGCCAGCTCTCGCCCCTGCATTTCATGACCACGATGCTCGCCGCCGTCCTCGCCTGGAACCCCCTGCTCGTCTATAGCCCTGGCTTCCAGCTCTCCCTCGCTGCCGTCTTCGGCATCCTTCTCCTCAGGAAACCCCTGCAAGCGCTCGTAAAACAAACTGTTCTGCGCCCGTTCCAGAAGCCGCCGGAGCTACTCTCGAACCTTTTGGCCGTCTCCCTGGCTGCCCAGATCGCCACCACGCCGATCATCGCGACGAGCTTCGAGGAGGTCTCGGTGATCGGGGTGCTCACCAACGTCGTCGCCGTGCCGCTCTCGGGCCCGATCCTCACTCTGGGTCTCCTCGGCACCCTCGCCGGCAACGTGGTAGCACCCCTCGCCTACCTCATAAACGTCTCCAACGGCTTCCTCGTTACCGTCCTGATCTGGGTCGCCGAAGCTGCTTCCGCCCTCCCGGTCGCCGCCGTCGCGACCCCCGGGGCTGCGTTGCCCCTCCTCGGGCTCTTCTACCTGGGCTGCGTCCCCGCCGCCGTGGCCGAAGCAACGCTCTCCGAGGAGCGTTGGTCGAGGGTCGCAGGCTTGCTCGTGCTGTGGGCCGCGCTCTGGATCCTGCTCGTCGCCGTCCTTTGAGACTATAAGCTGGGGCATGTGCGTCTGTTTGCTGCTCGCAAGGACGTGGAGCACAGGACCCGCGGCAGGATTAGAGACCTCTGATGAGGGTAAAAATATGCCTATGACGCAGGAAGCCGATTTCTACACTGCGGAAGAGGCGGCAAAGGTGTTGGGGATACCCGTGAGACGGGTCTTCGGCATGC
This sequence comes from Actinomycetota bacterium, assembly GCA_020200675.1. Classification (GTDB taxonomy): domain Bacteria; phylum Actinomycetota; class Rubrobacteria; order Rubrobacterales; family Rubrobacteraceae; genus Rubrobacter_F. The sequence goes on along the minus strand of JAIVIG010000354.1, from coordinate 4,184 downwards.
TGTGCAGCGGCGAGTTGGAGGGGCATCAGGACGAATGGGCTCGCTGGCTCGTACCGGCAAGCGCCGTGCAAGGAGCGCGGCAAAGTCTCGAAGCTTCTCCCTACCCGAGCGGATTACCCGAATACGGCGCGGGGTCCCGCGCCGCGGCGGAGGACGAGACACGCGTTTGGGACGCGGCCGAAACGACCGTACTCGGAGACGGCAGGCCGTTCTTGGGACCGTCTCTCGATGTGGGCTCGCTTGGCGGCGAGGAAACCACCCAGGAGACGGACGAGGCGCTGGTAGGTGGCAGTCCTGCGTCCCGTGCCCACATGGAAAGTAGCGACGGGGGAACTGCTGAGAGGTCACCGCTCGATGGTCGTTCGGAAGCGGCGGCCTCGGACGCGGCTTTCGACGAGACCATCAAGGAGATCACCGAGCGGCTCGCCGCGGCAGCCGCCAAGACCAGGGAGCTTCGGGGCCGCCTGGAACTCGCGGAGGCCACAGAGGCCGCGCTTCGCGAAAGCCTGGAGCGCGAACGTCGTAGGATCGACCGGGAGAGCACGCAGGCGGAGCAGCATGGGGCGGTAGCCGAACGCCTCGAGAAAGAGCCGACGGCCGGGCGGGGCGACGGTTTCTGGCGCGGCTTGTTCGGCGGTTAACTCCTCTGCCCGGGCGGTATGCGGTTCGGCTACACATTTTGGGCCATTTTGTTGCCCTCGTGTGTCACGGCATTATTCAACCGCAAAATCATGACGTAAAATATACGACGTGCCACAATCTGTTGTGCCGACGCGTTTTGTGCAAGATTCGCAGGAGGGGCTGGTGGACGACAAGGAAAGGTTTATGCGCCGGATGGAGACCAGGCGGGAACTCCACAGGAGCATCAGTCGCGAGGAAAAGAGAAAGGAAGAGGTTCTCAAGGTATTTGAAGGTCTTGGCGAACTCGCGAAGCGTCGTGTAGAGGTCCCGCATTCTCCGCCGTGGGAGCCCTGCCGCTGGTAGGAAGGTTCGGCTCCTATCCGCGGCATGAGGGCGAGCTTCGTCGCTAACCTTCCCCGTTTCAACTACTCGTCGTCGTGCTTCGGCTAGAATAGCCCCATGTCCGTCTACTTGTTGCTCGGCGACGATGAGGAACGCAAGGCTCGCGGCGTCGAGAAGCTGCGCAAGGGTCGGGCGGTAGAAGCCTACGACGCGGCGGAGACGAGCCCCGAGTCCGTCGTCTCGGCCTGTAACTCACACTCGCTCTTCGGCGACGGCCCCTTCGTCCTCGTCAGAAACCTCGACGCCTGGAACGCCGCCCAGAAGGCCAGGATCCTGGACTATCTCCAGGACCCTTCGCCCGAGGCCGACCTCGTCATGCTCGGCGAGAAGCTCGGCGCCCGCGAGAAACTACTCGCCGCGGTCAAGAAGATGGGTGAGGTCCACGACTTCAAACAGCCTACCGGCACGGCGCTGGCGAAATGGGCCGTCGGGCACGCGAAGACTCTCGGACTCGAGCTGCCGGAAGACGTTGCCGGGGAGCTCGTGGCGCGGTGCTCAGACGACAAGGTTCGGGCCATGGGGGAGATCGAGAAGCTCGCGCTCTACGCCGAAGGGACAGCCACGCTGGAGGACCTGGAGGCGCTGGTACGGCCGGACCTGCAGTCCAACATCTTTCGTTTCGTCGACTCCCTGGGCGCCGGGAACCGGGGCGAGGCGCTGGAGTTGCTGGAAGCGTTGCTCGCCACCGGCGAGCCGCCGTTGCGGATCTTGTACATGATCCGACGTCAGTTCCGCCTCCTGGCCCGCGCCCGCTCGCTCTTCGAAGAAGGAACTCCCCGCCCCGAGGTAGCGAGTGCGCTCAAAGTCCCGCCTTTCGTCGCCAAGAAGTTAGAGGAGCAGGCCCGGAGGATGGACGAAGGAGACCTCGAACGCGCTCTCGCCCTCGTCCTCGACCTCGAACGTGGATTGAAGGGCGGCAGCGACCTTGAAGATGAGCTCCAGGTCGAGCTCGCTGTGATGGAGCTCTCCGATTAGCGACCGCTCGATCTTGAGAGGAAGCGCTGTTTTTTCGAGAGGATCCGGTTTCGTGCCGAGGGATCAGTTTGGGGAAGAGGGTATCCACGAGCCCAGGCATGGACCGCATCAGCCTGACGTCGAGCTGTGTAGTTGAGCTAGCGCGCCTCACGAACGACGGATAGGAGCCGCTTCCCGCCCTTCTGAAACTCGTAGGGCACCCGTCGCGTCTCGGCACGATATCCTCGCGCCTGTAACTCGCTTACGACCGGTCGCAGGAGCCGGGACGGCCGCCCGTCGTAGTTCAGCAGTGGGAAGACGCGTGCTTCGTCAGCGACTCGGCACATCTCCTCGATAGCAGCGATGTGGAAGTCTGACGAGAATCGCTCGGAGTAGGTGAACAGGAAGTGAGAGCTCAACGCCAGGTCGAACTCACCGTCACCGAATCCGAGCGAGGGTAGTTCGTCGGGGCGGTAGCGCCCTTTCTCTAATCCTGGTGGGAAGTCTTCCAAGAAACGACGCATGGCTGCCATCCTGGCCTCGCCCATATGCTCCGGTGAGCCTATTTTCTCCCAAACGTAGCGGTCCCGATTGTCCTTGGCGCCGGCTACTACCGTCTCGTAGGTATCGTCGATACGGTCGGCGATCTCTTCGGCGGTGAACCGGTAGATCGGGTCGCAGGAGACGACGCGGTATCCCTTTTGGGTTGCTTCGGCGTTGAAGCTCGCGGGACCGGCGGCGCAGTCGAGGATCTTGCCGTCGAGATCCTGGGGAGCAAGGTCGAACATCTCGACGTACTCCTCGTAGGAGCGTCCCCAAGGGACTACGTCATCGAGTTTCAACGGGAGCGGGCGTTCGGGCGGAAGACCCGCCTAAAGTTACGAGGGTTAGCTCTCGCCCCTGGTGCCGGCGAGCGCCTTGTCGAAGCGGCTGGTCTTGCGAGAAGCCTTGTTGCGGTGGATGACGCCCTTCGTGGCGGCCTTGTTGTAGAACTGCTGGGCTTCGTCCCGGATCTGGGTGGCCCTCTCGGTGTCGCCGGCGTCGATGGCCCTGTAGAAGCTCCTGGATAGGTTCTTCAAGTGTGTGCGCACGGGCTTGTTCTGCTCGTACTTCTTGAGGCTCTGCTTGTCGCGCTTGGACGGTGCGGGCATCCCGTGGCTCCTTTTGTATCGGATCTAGCCTAACCGGAAGAATGTAACACACGCTGAACAAGAGGGCAATCATGGTAGAATCTGTTTGTGATAAATATCGAGCGTACGCGCAACTTCTGCATAATAGCGCACATAGATCACGGTAAGAGCACCCTCGCCGACAGGCTTCTGGACATCACAGAGGCGGTCCCCGAGCGGGAGCGGATGGCCCAAATCCTGGACACGATGGACATCGAGCGGGAACGGGGCATCACGATCAAGGCCCAGGCCGTCCGGGTCCTATATCGCCGCGATGATGGCGAGTGGACGCTGAACCTGATCGACACACCGGGGCACGTGGACTTCGCCTACGAGGTCTCGCGCGCCATCGCCGCTTGCGAGGGGGCGCTCCTCATCGTGGACGCGAGCCAGGGCATCCAGGCCCAGACGCTCGCCAACCTGTACCTGGCGATGGAGCACGACCTGGAGATCATCCCGGTCCTCAACAAGATCGACCTTCCCATCGCCGATGTGGCGGCCGTAACGGAGGAGCTCGTCGAGCTTCTGGGTGTGGACGAGGAAGACATCTTGAAGATCTCCGCGAAGACCGGCGAGGGCGTCACGGAGGTTCTCGACGCCATCGTGGACCGCGTCCCCGCCCCGGAGACCACCCAGGAGGAGACGCGGGGGCTCGTCTTCGACTCGCACTACGATCCGTACCGCGGCGTGATCTCGCTGGTCCGACTCGTGGACGGCGAGCTGAAAAAAGGCGACGAGGTCAGGGCGATGGGTTCCGAGGAGCGGTTCGAGCTCCTGGAGGTCGGCTGCTACACACCCAAACCCACGGCGCTGCCCGCGCTGCACGCCGGCGAGGTCGGGTACGTGATCGCCGGTCTCAAAGACATCGAGGCGCTGCGTGTCGGCGACACGGTTACGCGGGTCGCGAACCCGGTCACTGAGCCCCTGCCCGGCTACGCTCAGGCGCTCCCGACGGTCTTTTCGGGGTTGTACCCAACGGACGGGGACGATTTCGAGCGACTCAGGGAGGCTCTGGCGAAGTTGCAGCTCAACGACGCC
>JAIVIG010000272.1 GCA_020200675.1 Actinomycetota bacterium | reverse complement strand
CCTGTGTAATTTGCGGACCGGGTGTGATGGGCCAGTTGTTCTTCAGCCAGTCCCATAACCATTTGAGGATGTTGCCCACAATTTTGAAGATGGATACGAAAACCTTGAAGATGGATACGAAAATTTTGGAGACTAAACTCATCGTGCCCTCCGGAGATAGATATCTCAACGAGAAGCTTTTGAAGATGCCTTGGATATGCTCAATAAACGAGCTCGTGCCTAAATTTGTGTCTTACCGACATTCTCTCGTACAACCCTTTCCTAGTGATCTTATGTGGAGCTGCGGGGCTGTTCATATGGTGACCATTCCTTCAGCTCCGTCATGTCTCCGCTTGATTCAACCTCGCCAAGCAGCTCCTTTTCACTTCTCCCAACCTTGAAGTCAGTCGTCTCTATCACGACTGAATCAAAGCACGCAGCAATGAATATCGGATGAATTCAGGCAATTAGCAGGAGATTTGGCTGAGAACTTCCATAAATAGGTCCGTGATGTCCTTTCCATCCTGCAGACCGAGATCCGGCTATTTCACGCTCCCCTGCAAAGTCATGGGGTAGAGAGCTACTGCACCTGAGATCGATCCAGGACTACCAGATCCAGAGTCGGTCGTGCTAGCCGGCTTCCCGCGCCGTCAGCAAACCCGCTTCGCGGAGCACGCCCTCAACCTTCTCGTGCGCTTCCTCCGGGACGAGTAGCGCGGGTCCGCGCACCGTTGGGGAGATGGGGACGCCGAGCACTTTCATCGCCAGCTTTATGGCGCTAATGGGGGGGTCGCTGTACGCGCCTAGGGCCACCAGGGAGAGTACCCGCCGATGCAGCTCTGCCGCCCTTTCGAGGTCGCCATCTCGCGCGGAACGCACTAGGTCGACGAACAGCTCGGGGGCGACGTTGGCGAAGGCGCATATGGAGCCATCCGCTCCGGCGAGCAGGGAGGGCAGGATCAGGTCTTCCCAGCCCGATAGCACCGAGAAATCGGACCTCATGCTCTTCACCTCGCGCAGCACGGCCACGGTATGGAAGTACTCAGTTACGGTATCTTTCAGCCCACTTACGTTAGGGCACTCGGCAGCTATCCGCACGATAAGCGAGGGCGAGAGGTCTATGCCGGTCAGCATCGGGAGGTTGTAGACCAGGACCGGTATGTTTACTGACCCGGCAACCGCAGCGAAGTGCCTGAAGAGGGCCTCCTCGCCGATCTTCCAGTAGAACGGGGAGACGACGAGCACGGCGTCGGCGCCAACGCCCTCCGCGTGGCTGGCGAGCTCGACCATCTCCTTCGTGCCGGCGGCACCGACCCCCACCACGACCGGCACTCGCCCGGCGACGATCCTCGTCACTTCTTCGGCGAAGCGCTTGCGCTCGTCTGCGG
>JAIVIG010000092.1 GCA_020200675.1 Actinomycetota bacterium | reverse complement strand
CGTCGGGCTCCTGCACGGGGTGCATCCCGATCTCCGCGAAAAGGTTTGCGAATGTCTCCCAGTCGGCGGCCATGGGCGGGCGGTCGGCGGGTGGGATGGTGCGGGCCTGGGCGGGCTCCGCGAGCTCCGTGATCGTCCGCTCGAAGCCTGCAGGAGTGTAGGAGTTCAAGAGGGTCGCCGTCTCGGAGTCCACCCGGAAGGAGTGGACCGTGCCGCGCGGGATCAGGACAAAGGAACTAGCCTTCGCCTTCAGCTCCTTACCGTTCGCCAGGTAGGTGATTTCGCCGTCTATGACGTAGAACTGCTCGTCCTGGTCGTGGTAGTGGGGCGTGGCGCCGGAACCCTTCGGACACAGCTCCCACATGAGCGAGTACTCGCCGCCGGTCTGCTCCCCGGTGGCGAGCATCACCCAGAGTATTCCGACCTGCCAGTAAGCCGGCCCTTGCTCGACGCTTTCGATATACGGTGTCGCCTTCGCTTCCTCGTTCATCGGCTCGTTCCTTCCTCCTTCGTTTGGTGGCCCTTCGGGGCCGGCTAGAACCATCTATCGAGCCATCCCGTCAGCGAAGCCGGCGCGTTGCCGGCGTCGTCGACCAGGACGTCCAGCCGCCCGAAATCGCGCCCCACCCATGCTGCCGCTGTCTTCGGGGAGGCGGCGTCGGTGATTTCAACGACGAGTAGCCGTGTGTCCAGACCTTCGTCGGCGAGTTCCTCCACCGCGTCCCGACCCCGGCGGGGCGCGGGAGCCAACCAAGACGGTCAGCCCGGCCCGGGCGGGCTGCCAGGCGATGTGGAAGCCGATGCCTCTGTTCGCGCCGGTCACCAACGCGACCGTCCTGGACGTTTGCTGTGCCATGGTCCGTGCTCCTCGTAATCCTGAAGTTGCCGTAGCTACTACGCCGATTGGGCGGTAACGCCCGCCCTCGGATGCGCCCTACCCGGTCGACACCCTCCACCCGAAGCCACCGTCGCCGAAAGCTCCGCCGACGGTCGGCCTCGATCGAGGCCGACCGCACCTTGGACGGTGGGGAACTAACCCACGCTGCTGATCTTCTCGGGCTCGATGACGACGATCACGCGCACCTGATCGCGACCCCCGTACCAGGGGTACGGCGCGCCGAGGTATCTCTGGGCGAGCATCTCGATGTGCTCTGCCCCGCCATCCGTGGTGATGTCGACCACCCGACCGCGCACCTCGTAGTAGCGCGAAGGGTTGCCCGGCTCGGAGACGGCAACGGCCACGCGCGGGTCTCGCCCGATGTTCCTGACCTTCGCGTAGCCCTGCACGCTGTTGATGAGCACGTGCTCGCCGTCGGTGTCGGCCCAGGTCTGGGTGAGCTGGGGCGAGCCGTCGGGCATCGTCGTGGCGATGTAGCAGGTGCTCGGCCGGCGCAGCAACTCGAGCAGGTCTTGGGATAGTTCCACGCGTCGTCTCCTTTCCTTGGCGTCTGATGTTTCAGATCGTGGGCTGCCAGCAGGCGGTCATGCGGCCTTCTCCGCCGAGAGCTGCGCCAGCGTCACCGGCTCGATGTCGGGGTAGCGGTCGTTCTGCAGGTCGTCGAGCGCGGTCTGCCCCGTCAGCATGTAGAGCTGGTAGGTGCCGTACATCGCGGCCGTCGTCTCGCCGGCCTCGCGCTGGTCCGCGATCCAGGCACGCAGGTCTTCGGTCGTGCCGCGGCTGCGACGCGCGTACCGGCGGCCGGTCCCGCGCTCGACGGCGGACACGATCTCGCCGAACGATAGCTGCTGGCCGGCGACCGCGAACTTGCCGGACGGGACCGACGCGTCCACAGCAACCCGCGCGGCGTAGCGCGCCGTGTCGTCGACCGTGGTGGCGTCGAAGCGCTCCTCGCCGGTGCCCCAGAAGCTGGCGACGCCGGCCTCGTCGTCGAACTCGACGATCCCCGCGCCAGTGGCGATCATGTCGAGGAAGGCCCCGTTGAGGACGTGGATTTGCTCAATGCCGAGCGCGCCGATCGCCTCGTCGGCCTCGCGCCGCAGATCGAAGGCCGGATGCTCGCCGGGCGACGCCTTGAAGAGGTCAAGCGCGAAGTCCGAGGGCAGGATCCGGCGGACGCCGTTGCTGGCGGCAGCGCGGGCCAGGGCGATCTGCCCGTCCACGACGACCTCGCGCCCGCCCTGCAGCGTCGAGACCACGACATCGACGCCGTCGGTGCCCCGATCGAGGCTCGCGGCGTCGGTGACGTCTCCCTCGACGAGCTCGGCGCCGCGCTCCACGAGCGGATCGAGCCCAGAGCGCTTGTCGGGGTCGGCGAACGCCGCCGAGCGGACGAGCAGCCGCAGGGCAACGTCCTCGGCTTCGAGGAGATGGTGGGCGATGCGCGCGCCGAGCATCCCGGTGGCTCCGGTGAGCAGGACGGTGTTTGACGGCATGGTAACTCCCTTACTCGAAAATGGAGGACAATTTCAACTTCCGAAGGGGACTATAGCACAAAAGTGGAATCTTGTTTCAACTTGTAAAAGTATTTTCCACGTCTGCGGTATGATGGGGCCGTGTCAGAGATCCCTCCTCCGTGCGACCGCCCCCTCCTGCGCCGCGACGCCGAGCGCAACCGCCGGCGGATCCTCACTGCGGCCCGCAAGCTGATCGCCGAGCGCGGGCTGGGCGTGGGCTACGAGGAGATCGCTCATGAAGCCGATGTCGGGGTCGGCACCGTCTACCGCCGCTTCCCTACCCGGGATGGGCTCTTCCACGAGCTGTTCTACGACCGGGTAGACGCCGTCGTTGGGATCGCCGAAGAGGCCCTCGCGGTCGAGGACCCGTGGCTGGCGCTGTGCCAGTTCATGCAGCGTGACTTCGAGCTGCAGTCATCGGACCGCGGGTTGCGGGAGTTCATGCTCGGCCGCGCCGACAGCACCGAGCTGGGGCAGCGCGCCCGGGAGCGGATTGAGCCACTCGTCACGGAGCTCGTCGAGCGAGCCCAGGCGGCGGGTCGTCTGCGCGCTGATGTCGGGCAGAGCGACATAGCGATCATCCTGGCCATGCTCGGCGGCCTGATAGACGCGTCAATCCACGTGGAACCTGATCTGTGGCGACGCTATCTCGCGATGGTCCTCAACGGGATCCAACGCGGGGGTCGACACGACGAGATCCCGGGCAAGCCACCCGACCAACCTCAGCTCGACCAGATCCTCGCCGGATGGGTCCCGCCGCGACGGGGCCAGAGCTGACCACGGGACCCCGAGCCATCTGCCCGCGTCGGGGCTCAATCCAAAGCGGAGTCGTAAGAGTCGCGTGATCTCGTGTAGCTGCTCGGGGACTGCAGCGGTTGCAGCTTAGGCGGCAGGCACCCTCGCCGTCCAGGTAGTTCGGGTCCGAGGTGGCGGCCACAAGGACGCTTTGGGCCTCCTCCTGGGTGGCGAAATCCGCACAGTTCAGGTCTCCGCCGCGTGAAGGAGATGCCGCCGGTGCTCCGGTAGACGGCGTCTCGCCCCCCGGAACGGTTTCGACCGGCGCGACACCTCCCTCTCCAGCTTCGTAAGTCTTACCGTACCGGATTCCCATATTGGTACCGTGCCCCCACATAGAGCTCCTGAACGCGCAGGACTTCGGGGCGTTGGACGAGGTCGTCGACCCCGAGCGCTACAGGGAGATCTGTGTCGGGTTACCCCGGGGTGGGTGAACTCGAAGACGCGATCACAGCGTACAAGCGGGTACCCGCCGGCATCCCCGACCTCCCCGACCTCCACGCCCGCATAGACGATCTGGCCGCGGAGGAGGACAGGGTCTACGCCCGCCTCACCGTGACGGGCACCAACACCGGGCGCTTCTCCGGCGTGCCGCCCACAGGCCGCCCCTTCGCGCTCTTCGCGGTGATCGTCGTCTCCACCGCCCTTTTTCAGGCCCCGCAGCACCGGGCTTTGAGCGGAGGCTTCGATCGGGGGAGCGGACGAGGTCCTCCTGAGGAGGAACTGGATCAGGACCGCGGCCTGGTCGGCCTACGGGCTGCTTGGGCTCTGGATGGTCTGGCAGACCGCTTCCTGATGGCGCTCCCGAAGGAGGTCTTCTCGAGGCGCCCCGGTACCCGCTAGGGAGGCGGGCGCCCCGTTCGCACGATGGGCTCTTCTGGCCCGCTTCGGTCGGGTCATGCGTCCGTGCTTCACAGCCAAGCCTGTACCGCGGCTACTCTCGCCGAAGGTACAAGACGTTTTCGCGAGCTCGGACGACGTCATCCTCTCAGTGTCGCCACCCTCGTGGCCCCTCTGTGTCACGGGGTTTATGTCCTAGCCTGTTTTACAGGTGCTCGTCGAACCAGCCGAGGGTGTTGGCCCAGGCTTCCTCCGCGGCCTCCGGGTCGTATCGCTCGCCGGTGTCGTTGAAGAAGGCGTGGTTGGCGCCGTCGAAAACTATCATCTCGTAGGTCTTGCCGGCGTCAGCGAGGGCTTGTTCCAGGTCGGGTTCCTGATCGGTGATGCGCGTGTCTTCTTCGCCGTAGATGCCCAGTACGGCAGCCTGGATGTTCGGTACGTCCTCCAGCGGAGGGTTGGGTCCGTAGAAAGAGACCACGGCGCCCACCCTCGGTTCCTGGGTGGCCAGGCGCCAGGCCTGACCGCCTCCCCAGCACCACCCGATGCCGCCGATGCTCCCCTCCTGGACGTAGGGCTGCTGCTCCAGCCACGTCACGCTGGATTGCATGTCGGAGATCACACCCTCCTGGTCTAGTTCGGAGATGGCGGTCGTGGTCTCGGACTCGTCGGCGAATTGGGCGGTGCCGCCGGTGCGGGAGAGCATGTCCGGGGCGAGCCCCACGTAGCCGACCTTGGCGAAACGGCGCGCCACGTCGCGGATGTGCTCGGTCAGGCCGCGGTTCTCGTGGATCAAGAGTATCGCGGCGAAGGGCCCCTCGCCGCTGGGTTGGGCTAGATAACCATGTATCGTGCTATCCTCGCCCGGGACTTCGACCTCGCTCACCTCGATGTCGGGGTCGTCGGGCTCCACCGTGACGCCGCTGGTACCGCTCTCGGGCACGGGCGCCGCCTCTTGTTCCTCGTCCCCGGCCTCCGGGGTGGCGCAGCCGAGCGACGCCAGGAGAGTTGGGCTCACGACGGCCACCCCGAGGATGCGGCCGACCGTCTTGATCATGCGCCGCCGGGACATGCGGCCCTCTTCGTACTCTTCGACCATCTCCTCGGCCAGATACCGCTTGAGCCTCTGGGTGTCGTCCACGAGTGCGTCCCTCCCACCAGGATTTCGTCATAAGATCCACGCAATCGTACCATGCGAAACCGAGCCATCGTGCCCGTCTCAAGAAGCCCGCGGACCTTCCGACACGGGTAGTGGCTCAGTCACGGGAGACAAGCGCGAGATTGTAAGTATGCAGATAGAGCCGTAAACAAACCTCGTGCATCTCCTCCGACTTGGAAAACGACAAGCTCTTGCGCACGAAGCGTCCC
>JAIVIG010000353.1 GCA_020200675.1 Actinomycetota bacterium | reverse complement strand
GTTGACGGTCCAGGACGACCAGGGCCGCTGGTGGTCCAAGTCTCGTGAGACCGGGGAGTGGAACTATCACGACGGCGACACCCGGGTACTGGGCACGCCGCCGGGGTATGGCTCGTCACCTCAAACGTCGTCCACGGAGAGCGCGCCGGTCTTGAGCGGTTTCTTCAGGTTCTCCGAGCGGGGTACGAACCTCCGGACGGAGGTGATCGCGGGCCTCACGACCTTTATGACGATGGCCTACATCATCTTCGTCAACCCCAACATCCTCGGCACCGAAGGAACCGGCCTCTCGATACCGGGCGTGTTCTTCGCGACCTGCATCGCGGCTGCGGCGGCGAGCATCGCTATGGGCGTCTTCGCGAACTATCCGGTGGCGTTGGCCTCCGGGCTCGGCCTCAACGCGGTCGTGGCCTTTACTTTGATCCTGGGTCTGCAGCTCCCCTGGCAGACGGCGATGGCGGCCGTGATCGTGGAGGGCGTCCTCGTGACCGTCCTCGTCCTGACCAACCTGCGCGAGGCCGTCCTGAACGCCATTCCGCTTGGCCTGAAGTTCGCGATCGCCGTCGGCATCGGGCTCTTCATAGCGTTCATCGGCCTCAAGAACGCCGGCATCGTGGTCGCGGACCCGGTCACCTACCTCAGACTTGGGGACTTCAGGCAGGGTCCGGTCCTGCTCGCGGTCTTCGGACTCGTACTAACCCTCGCGCTCGTCGCCCGCGGCTTTAGAGGCGGCTTGATCATCGGCATCCTCCTGACCGCCGTGGTCGGCATGATCTTCGGCCTGGTGCCCCTGCCTACCGGCGTCGTGAGCTTCACCTTCGACACCTCCACGATAGGCGGCGGGGTCCTGGCCCTGCCGGACGTATTGCGGCTCTCGCTGGTGCCCATAATCTTCGCCCTCTTCATGACGGACTTCTTCGATACGATGGGCACCGTCATAGCGGTCGGTCAGGAGGCTAAGCTCCTGGATGAGGAGGGCAGACCACCGGAACTAAAGCAGATACTGCTCGTCGACTCTCTGGCGGCGGTCGGCGGCGGAGCCGCGGGTGCGAGTTCCGTTACCAGCTACATCGAGAGCGGCGCCGGCGTCGCCGAGGGGGGCCGCACTGGGATGACGAGCGTGGTAGTCGGGATACTCTTCCTGCTCGCGCTGCCATTCTCGCCACTGATCTCGGTGATAGGCGGCTCTGTCCCGATCCCAAACCCCGAAGGGGGACAGGACATCCTCGTCTCCCCCGTCACGGCGCCGGCGTTGATAGTAGTAGGCTTCCTGATGATGACGGCAGTGCGCTTTATCCCCTGGGAGGAGGTGGACGAGGCGATACCCGCTTTCCTCACCATCCTGACCCTGCCCCTGACCTTCAACATCTCCTACGGCATCGGCTTCGGGTTCATCTCCTACGTGCTCATAAAGCTCGCCCGCGGCAAGCCCGGGGAGGTTCACCCTCTGCTCTACGGCGTGGCGATTCTCTTCGCCCTGGCCTTCCTGGTCCCTGAGTAAGAGCTCCTATCCCTGGTCGTCAGGCTCTCGCGCGTTTACCGGACACGGGGGCGGGGTAGAAGCCTCCGAGAGCACGTAGCGCGGTACTGAGTTATATTGTCCGTACCGGTATGGAAACGTACGGTGGCAAGGGGGAGGTGAGATAACCATAGGTATTCTAGCCTGGATCTTGGTGGGGCTCATCGCCGGGATACTGGCCAAGATCGCCATGCCAGGGCCGGATCCCGGCGGGGTGATCCTGACCATCGTCATCGGCATCGTGGGAGCCGTTATCGGCGGCTTCGTCCTCAACAATCTTTTTGGCGGGCCGGACGTTACCGGTTTCAACCTGACGTCCATCCTGGTGGCGACTTTTGGCTCCGTCATCCTCCTGGCGGTATACCGGTTGGTCACGCGCCGGACGACGTAGGTTTTCGCCGGGCGTTGGAAGCAGGTCGGACAAGTCTCTTTAAGGAAGGGAGCACGTAGAAGCATGAGCGAGGAGAGAACTCAGCAGCAGCGGCAGCAGCAAGACAGCCCGCTACAGACCGAGCGTGGCGGCACCAGGATCGAGGACAGCGTCGTCTCCAAGATAGCCGGCATCGCCGCGCAGGAGGTCGACGGCGTGCGGATGGGCGGCGGCACGAGCCAGGCGATCGGCGGTCTCTTGAGCCGCGTGCCCGGCGGCAGCAGTGGCGGCAGCGGCGGCCAGTCCCGCGGCGTCTCCGTGGAGGTCGGCGAGGTCGAGGCCGCCATAGACGTAACGCTGACGGTAGCGTACGGCATATCCATACCCCAGGTTGCCGAGGCCGTGCGCCGGAACATCATCAACCGCGTCGAGAACCTCGTGGGCCTTAACGTCACGGAGGTCAACATCACGGTAAACGACGTGTTCTTCCCGGAGCAGGAGCAGCAAGAGCAGCAAGAGCAGCAACAGCGCCAGCTCGAACAGCAGCGGCAGGGCGAAGAGGAACAGAGAGTTCGGTAGGGGGTACGAGAAGACGGACGAAGGGTAGACGAGGGCTTTGGGCGACGATTTGCGACTGGCGAGGGCGGTCTCCGAGGCTGCCCTTGCCACCGAAGGGGTCTACTCTTTGGGCACCGGGCGCTACGTGGAGGCCGCGACTTATGGTCCGGGGGAGAAGGTGACCGGGGTGGTCGTCGGTCCCGAGTCCCGAGGAAGTGAGCGTTCACATCGTGGTCCGCTACCCGCTCTCCGAGCCGATACCGACCCTCGCCGAGCGCGTCCGCGAGCGGGCGGCCTCGATGGCTGGTGGACGGGCCACGACGGTGGTCGTGGAGGACCTGGAGGTGGTGCGGGATGAGAATCTTTAACAGGATAGTAATGATCCTGCTCCTCGCCGGGCTGGTATACCTCGGGATCGCTACGATTGTTTACATCTTCGAGCTAGGGCCCTACCAGCTCGCGGACTTGCCGAACACGCTCGGATTCGGCGGCCTCTACGAGGGGTTGAACGGCTATGTCGGGAACATAGAGAGCGGCAACGTGGGCCCGCTCGACGTCATCGTTCTGAGCGCCATCGCGCTCCTGGGGCTGGTGCTGCTCATCCTCGAGCTCAAACTCCCGACCCCCCGCAGAGTGCGGATGCAGCGGGGGACGTACATCACCCGGCGCGCCGTCGAGAGAGAGGTCTCTCCGGTGGTGGAGCAGGAACCCGAGGTACTCCAGTCGAACGTGAAGGTCAAGGCCCAGAGGAAACCGGGGGCCAAGGTCCAAGTCCGCGCTGGCATCCGCCCCGGGGAGGACGCACGCAGTGTCCAGTCGGAGGTGCAGAGCCGGGTGCAGCAGCATATGGCCGAGACGGGTATACTCGTCAGCAACCTCCGAGTGCGGGCGAACGAGTCCGACCCGCGCCAGACGTCCGTCTTCAGCTACGACGCCAGGGCCAGGACCGTGGTCGGACTCATCGGCCTGCTCGTGTTCCTCGTGGCCCTGTTCCTCCTGCTCAAGGAGATTCCCCTCGGGCGGCGCATCTCGAGGAGGGTCCTCATCGAGGATGATCCGGGACGGGAGACCGCGATCACGTCCGGGGCCGTGCGCCAGCTCGCAGAGGCCGCGGCCAGGGAGGCCGGGGCCGATTCTCCCACCTGCCGCCTGGCGACCGAGAGGCGCAGCTACGAGGTGTCGTGCGACATCCAGGTTCCGAGCTCGCAGAACTTCACCGAACTCGCCACCCGCGCCCGAGAGAACATCCAGAGGGCGCTCGAAGAGCAGCAGGTGCCGGTAAGAGACGTCGAAGTCACGGTGCAGGGAACTGCATCTCGAGAATAAGGGAGGGAAATGGTTACCTGGACCAACAAGCACTGGGGAGCCTTGATCGGGTTCGTGATCCTGCTGGTGATAGCGTGGCTGGGCTTCGGCGCAGCCGCCCTCGCTGTCATCGGTGGGGTCGTCGGCTACTTCGTCGGCAGCTTTTTGGACGGGGAACTAGACCTCTCGGATATTCAGCGCCGGACCCAGCGCAGAGGGTAGCCGCTTTTACTTCATCGCGCCCAAACCGCGCTTATCATGCAGCATAAGTAAACAAGATTTAGGAACGGGCGAGTAAGAGGAGAAGCATGGAAACTTTTTGGTTGCTCATAGGAGTTCTCTTCATGGGCCTTGCCACCGCGTACTTCGTATATCGGGGCACTCAGGTCCAGGGGGGGCAATACTTTTACTGGATCACCGCCGCTATCACCGGGTTCGCATTCGTATCTTACCTGGCGATGGCCACGGGCGCGGGTTCTACCATCCTGGACGACGGCAGGGAGTTCTACTAACCGGTCTCGCGGCCGGCTCCAGCATCAGCGACTTCGGCACCACCGTGTGGTTCATAATCAGTTCGGTGGCGTTAGCCGGGGTACTGTACCTCTTGTGGACGCGCCTGTTCGCCGCCGCGCGTACCAGGTCACAGGGCGTAGCGGCAACCTTCAACAGGCTGGCGGTGCTCACGATAGTGCTGTGGGTCTTGTACCCCATCGTATTCTTGCTCGGAACCGAGGGCTTCGGTGGCGTCGACCAGGGGTTCGAAATTTTCTTGTTCCTGATCCTGGACCTCCTATCCAAGGTCTTCTTCGGATTCCTGCTCCTGAGCAACCATCAGGTTATCAGCGAGGCCAGCAGCGGCAGCGGTGGCGCACAGGCCGCCAGAGTCCGCTAAACACAGGACGTATCGAACCACTTCGCGGGCCTCTTCGGGGCCCGCTTTTTCGTCTGGTGAGGTAGGTAGCGTCTTTTGCCTGGAGTTCGGAGCGTTTATGATGTCGGGCTATGAGGGATGAGCTCGGGGAGATCCTGGACGCGGCGCTGGCGGCGGCGGAGCCCGGTAGGACGGTGCGCCGGTTCTTGAGTGTGGAGGATGGGCGCGTGAGAGTCGGCGACGAGGTTTTCGAGCCGCGAAGCGTCTTCGTGCTGGCGGTTGGCAAGGCCGCGGGGCCGATGGCCCGGTCCGCCGGAGAGATCCTCGGAGAAGCTCTGAGCGGCGGTTTGTGCGTGATCAAGACGGGGAGCGAGGAACCGCCCGAGCCTTTCGAGACCGTCGCCGCATCACACCCGGAGCCCGACGAGAGAAGCGTTCGGGCGGCCGAAAGAGTTGAGGAGTTCCTGGATGGGCTGGAGGATGGGGACCTCCTGCTGGTTCTCGTCTCCGGCGGGGCTTCGGCGCTTCTGGCGGATGCGGCTCCCGGCATCACCCTCGAAGACCTCAAGCAGCTCACCGGGGCGCTCTTGAGGAGCGGGGCGGCGATAGGTGAGATCAACACCGTCCGCAAACACGTCTCGACCTTGAAGGGCGGCAACCTCGTGCGGCGGGCCGCCCCGGCGCGGGTAGTGACGCTCCTGCTCTCGGACGTCGTCGGCGACGAGCCCTCGTCCATCGGCAGCGGCCTCACCGCCCCGGACCCGACGAAGCTCGAAGACGCCCGGAGGGTGCTGCAACGGTACGAGATCAAAGCGCCACAGAGCGTCACGGATCACCTCGAAAAGGACCACGAGACCCCCAAACCCGGCGACGCGGCCTTCGAGAAGCTCACGAACGTAATCGTGGGCGGCGGACACCTGACTGCCACGGCAGCGGCTGAGAAAGCCCGCGAACTGGGCTACGAGCCCCTCCTGCTCTCTACGTACGTCACAGGCGAGGCACAGGGAGCAGCAAACCTCCACGCGGCGATCGTGAAAGAAGTTCTGGAGAGCGGTAACCCCCTGGTCTCACCGTGCGCCGTCATCTCCGGCGGGGAGGCGACGGTCGTGGTGCGCGGAGAAGGCATGGGCGGTCCCAACCAGGAGTTCGCGCTGGCCCTGGCCGTGGAGTTGGAGAGCGTGGAGGGCTGGGCAGCCCTCGCCGTGGACACGGACGGCAACGACGGCCCAACGGACGCCGCCGGAGGCCTCGTGACCGGCGAGACCGCTGCCGCCATCCGCGAGGGTGGCGGAGACCCGGTCGAAGCCCTCGCCGAGAACGACGCGTACCACGCGCTCGAGGCCGGGAATGCTCTCTTCTCCACCGGCTCTACGGGCACGAACGTCAACGACCTGCGGGTGGTGCTCGTCTCCAGCGAGACGCGTTTACGGTAGGTATCCTTACCCGCCGTGAGCGAGAAGGCTTGGGAGCAACTCAGAGGTTGGGGCCGGGACCCGGCCACGGTTGCCGTTTTGACGGACATCGATGGGGTTCTCGCCCCCATTGTCCCGACCCCGGATATGTCGGAGGTCCCCGAGGAGCTGCGGAAGCTTCTACGGCGCCTGAGCGAGAAGTACCGGGTCGTGTCCGGCATCAGTGGGCGGGCCGCTGAGGACGCCCTGCGGCTCCTCGGGCTAGAGGAGATCGTGTATTGCGGCAACCACGGGTTCGAGGTTCTGCGCCCAGGGGGCGAGGTGGAGATTGTGCCCGAAGCCAAGCCCTACAAAGAGAAGATCGAAGAGCTCGAAGCGAAGGCTCGGGAAGAGCTGGAGCCCCTCGGCGCCTTCGTCGAGGAGAAGGGCATCACGGCCTCCATCCACTACAGAAACGTCTCTCCCGAGATCAGCGAACGCTGCAACGATTTCATCGAGCGCGAAGGGGAGCGACTAGGGTTGAGGATCACCGCCGGGCGCGGCGTGGTCGAAGCCCGGCCCCCCATCCGCGCCGACAAGGGCACCGCCACCCGCAAGGTCGTCGAGGAATACGAGCCCCAGAAGGCGCTCTTCATGGGCGACGACACAACCGACCTCGACGCCTTCCGGGAGCTAGAGAAGCTGCGCGAGGAAGGCGTCCTTGAGGAGATTCTGCGGATCGGGGTGGAGAGCGAGGAAGGACCGCCGGAGATCGTCTCCGAGGCCGACCTCGTCGTAGAGGGAACGGACGGGGTCGAAGAAGTGCTGCGGGCGCTGAACGGCAAGGGTTAACCTCTGTTTTTGAATGTACCGAGAATCGCCGCCAGGGGGAGGGCGAGGATTAGCCCTCGACCAGACCCAGTCCCAGGCCGAGCGCGGCCCCCACGAGACCCGGTATTAACGACACCGGTATCCGTACGAGTAGTTCATCCGGTCCGGGGACTAACACTCTGTTGAGGGTGAGCGCAGCGGCGAGCAGGAAACCCATTATCGCTCCGCCGAGGCACACTGTGAACACCGAGATGCCGTATCGATGCGAGAATTTATCTGCAAGAGCCACGGGTTTTAGCAGCAACAACACTATCGGGGTCGACCAGAATGATCAAGTTGACCAGCCCGACGAAGACGGCCGCGAGCCTCGTAAAGATGGCAAAATCCCTTCTACCCATGTCGCTCGCGTGGAGCCTTGAAGAGGTAGCCACGGGCCTTTTATCCGTGTCGCTCCCGGTATGCCGCAATATCCTTTAGCTGCGCCTCCGCCCACTCTTCTATGGTGTTGGATCTGATGGTCTGTTCAAGAGCCTCTGCGCGACGCGCGCGTTCGTCGTCGGGCATGGTGAGGGCTTCGCGGAGGGCATCGGCCTGTTCGTCTACGTCGAAGGGGTTGACGGTGAGGGCGTGCTCGCCGAGCTCCTCGTGGGCGCCAGCGTTCTCGGAGAGGATCAGGACGCCGTTCTTCTCGTTGGCGACGACGGCTTCTTTGGCGATGAGGTTCATGCCGTCGCGGACGGCGTTGACGAGGAGGACGTCGTAGTTCTTGTAGGAGGCGACGGAGAGGGGAAAGTTGTCCTCCATCGAGAGCACGATGGGCTCCCAAGAGTCCGTGGCGTGCTTCTCGTTGACCTCTTCGACGGCTTCCTGGATGGCCTCGGCGTACCTGGCGTACTCGGGAATGTCTTCGCGGGAAGGCTGGCACCGGGCGAGGAATGTGACCTGTTCGAGCATCTCGGGGTGTCGTTCGAGCATACGGTCGTAAGCGTGGAAGCCCCGGACGATGTTCTTCGAGAGGTCCATCCGGTCTACGCGGAGGAGGAGCTTGCCGGGGAGGTCTCGTACGGTCTCTTCCTCCTGTAGGACCTTGTCGCTACGGGCGAGCTCCTCGAACTCGTTGGGGTCTATGGAGATAGGGTACGCCCGTACCCACACCTCGCGGCCGCTCTCGGACCGCACGACGCCTTTCTCCTCGTCCGCCTCGACGCCGAGCACCTCGCGGGCCGTGCGGACGAAGTTGCGGGCGTAGCTTTCGGTGTGGAAAGCAACGACGTTGGCCTCGAGGAGGCTCTTCAGAACGCCTTCCCGTGCGTAGCTCGGGAGAACGCGCCAACCTTCGGGCTCGGGCCAGGGGATGTGGACGAAGAGGGAGATAAAGGCTTCATCGCCGAGGCGTTCCCGGAGTGCGAGCGGGGTCATGTAGAGCTGGTAGTCGTGAACGAGGATCACGGGCTCTCCTGCCACGCCTTCCTCCTGAGCCTGGAGCGTGCGCGCTACGGCCTCGGCGAAGTTCTCGTCGACGAGGACGTAGCCCTCCTCCCAGGCCCTCTTCGTGTCGTCGCCCAGGGCGGGGGCGTACGGTTGGTCGTAGAGTGCGTGCTGGACGAACCAGAGCAGTGGGTTGGCCAGACGGTTGTACATGAGGTCGTAAGCCTCCCCGTCGTGCTCGACGAGCACTACTTTCAAACCCTCGACCTCGTAAGGTTCGTCCGGGCTCTCCCTCGCGACGCGCACGTCCTCCTCGCTCTGGGCGGAGGCGATCCAGACGGCCTCGCTCTTGCGGCGCGCGACGGCGTTCAGCGCCGTGACGAGTCCGCCGGCCCCGCGGGAGTACTCTCGTTCCCCCGACTCCCCCCTGGAGAAGGTAACCGGCCCGCGGTTCGAGACGATGAAGACCCGTGTCTCCGTGCCCGCGTCGCCGCCCGCGCTCGGGTCCTGCGCGGTCATTACACTCCGAGCAGCTTGGCGAAGAGCTTGAGGTCGTCGCGCAGGAGGCGGGGGGTGAGGTAGTGCTCCCGGACGTGCTCTTTGCCGCGACGGCCCATCTGGCGAGCGAAGCCCGGGTCTTCAAGGAGCTTCACGCAGGCCGCTGCGGTCTCCGGGACGCTGTCCACGAGGATGCCGCCGCCGCCTTCGACCTGCATCGGGATGCCGCCGACCCTGCCGGCGACGATCGGGCGGGCCTTCCACAGCGCCTCCGTCACCACGAGCCCGAAGCCCTCGCGGATGGATTTCTGGATCACCACGTCCGCCACGGACTGGAAGGCGTTGACCTCGATGGAGCCGACGTTTGTCAGGTTGGAGAAGAGGAAGATGTCCCGGTCGCCCGCGGCGTAGTTCACGGTCTTGTACCAGTAGTCCCAGCCTTCGGGGTCGTCGTGGGCCATAGAGCCGATGAGCACGAGCTGTATATCGGGGATCTCCTCCTTCACCAGCCGATAGGCGTCTATGACGCCCAGAGGGTCCTTCCACGGGTCGAAGCGCGAGACCTGCACGAGGAACGGCCTCTCGGCGTCGATGCCGAACTGGTTGGTGATGTAGCGGGCGTCGTCGGCCGAGAGCGCCATGTTCTTCGGCGAGAGGGGATCTATGGCGGGAGGGATGATCACGAGCCCCTGAAGGTCGAGGTCAGGTGGGGTGTACTCCATCATGGTGTAGACCTGGGCGTCGTAGTCCTGTATGTACGGCGAGAGGTAGTCGAGCACCTCGCGGTTCGGGGTCGAGGTATCTATGTGGCAACGCCACACCCATTTCGTCTCCGGCGAGAGCCCGTCCGAGAAGGGCCGGTTGGGGATCGTGTACGAAGATCACGTCCCAGTGTTCGGAAGCTTCGACGAGGGCCGCCGCCGACTGGCGATTGTACTCCTCGTAGATGGCCCGGCTCTCGATGCTCAACTCGTACGGGGCCCCCTGCAGGGCGTTGTGGAAGTTCTTGGTGACGTTGAAGAACGGCTCCGCCCCGAACATCACGCCCCACTCCGCGTCGAGTCCCACATCGCGCGTCAGCGGCACCAGGGTGTACAGGATCTCCGCGACGCCCCCACCGAAGCTCGTCGCATTCACGTGTAAGATCCGAACGCCCCGCAATCGTTCCGAGAGATCTTGCAGCTCTTCGTAAAGCTCCCGCCGCACTATGCTGCGGTAGTCGGCCAGAGCCTTGTTCCCCGCGTTTACCCGCTGTAGCAAGACCCTCCCCGATCAATACTGGTGGACGCCGTCGGTTACGGCCACCAGTATATTGACGTACGTGAACATAGCAAGCCGTCAGGACAAAACATCGGCCGAGAGCCGAGATTTCTTAGATTTCGGGGGGCGAATCCGGGAGTGTCGCACGCCGGATCATCTTCAGGCGCGTGCCTTCTGTCGAGGAGTTCAGGACCACCTCGTCGACGAGGCTCCGGATCACCGCGAGGCCGAAGCCGCCGTGTTCGCCGGGCTCCTCGGTCAGCTTCCCGACGTCGAAGCCGCCGCCCCTATCGACGACGGTGATCTCCACCGTCCCGGGTAGCACCTTGTACTCGACCTGGAAGGAGCCAACAGTCGTGTGCCGGATGACGTTCGTGGCGGCCTCCGTGACGGCCAGCTTCAGATCGTACACGTCCTCGGGCTCGAACTCGGCGAGCTGTCCCGCGCAGGAGACGACCAGCCGGGCGAGCAAGAGGTACTCGGAGCTACTCGGTAACTCTAGTACTATAGGCTCGGGTATACCGGACCCTTTCCTTTGTCTATTTCCCATAGTTTCGCACGTCATATCGGTTCGCCTCTAGAGACCGGCGTAACGGCCTCCGCAGAGGTGGCCGCGCGACCCATCCCTGTGCCTGCGCACGTATCTCTACCCGGCGTCAAGAAGGTTTAACCCGCAAAGACGGATAAATGTGGAGGACGCGGAGGAACTGGCGTCCTCCGCCCGGATTGCTACAGGGGTTCGTCCCCGACGGGCCGTTCGCCCACGGCCTCTTCGTAGAGGCGCTCGGTTCCCTCTTCCTCCCTGCGCCGCGCAGCGTCGCGGCGGTCGGCGGAGCCGTTCGACCCCCCAAGATAGGGACGGAACAGATCCATGGGGATCGGAAGGATCACCGTCGAACTGTTCTCGCTGGAGATCTCGGTCAGCGTCTGAAACAGCCTGAGCTGCAA
>JAIVIG010000091.1 GCA_020200675.1 Actinomycetota bacterium | reverse complement strand
AGCCAGCACCGCCGGTCACCAGGGCGCATCTGCCGGGTGTACGCTGCGTCATCGTTCTCTGATTTCTCCCATTCGTAGCCTTATACGAGCTCTGCAGCTTTCCAGATGTATGGTTCCTATGCTGCCGCACCACCTACGTCCCTGGTCGTATGCCCCTACCCTAGCATTACCGGCAGCATCACCCCCAACCCCAGCACGAAGAGCCACAGCGCGGGCGCTGGGGTCCCTATCGGGCGCTGTCGGCGCGCCTCCCTGGCGGCGATGCGTGGATCGAGCCGCAGCCAGCCGGCGTGGCGGCGCTCCAGCAACAGGAACACGCAGGCCGTCGCGGCGCCGTAGATCAGGTGTCCGACCAGCGACGGCAACCCGGCGGCTGCGGCCTCGGTGGTCCAGACAAACGGACGACCGAGCAGGATCGGCAACAGGGTCAGGTTGCCTACGAACCACCAGACCAGCCCGTACGTCAGGCCCCAGGCGATGCCCGATCCGAAGTCGGGAGCTTCGTAGCCGAACAGCACACCGTAGCTCATGCCGATGAGCGTGCTGATCCCCATATGGACCACGAAGCCGAGCACCGGCGATGAGCCGCCCACCAGGTTGGCTATCTGCGGTAGTACGCCGGTTGTGACCATTACCAGGCTGAACAGCAGGCCGCCCGCCAGGCTCGCCGCCGCGCCCCAGCCCAACGAGCGCAGCGTGCGCGTCCCCGGCCCCTCGACCTCGCGGTTGATCGGGTCCGATTCGTAAAAGAAGCCAACCCAGAGCCTGTCCAGCGCGGCGTAGACCAGACCCAACAGCAGGCCGTAGATCACGTGCCCGCACGTCGCGCTGGAACAACATGCCGAAGCTCGCACCGATGACGACCGCGATCCCAAAATGGAGCGTCATGCCTACCATGGCCGAGTTGGAGCCGACCAGGCTGGCGATGAGCGGGAAGAAATCGACTTGCGCCATCCACTTGCCGAAGGCCCATCCGCCCACGATACCCGCCACCCCGCCGACTACCAGCGCCCGCGCCAGGCTGAAGCGAGCCTGCCCCGGTGGCGGACGCAGGCCACCCAAGATCCCCAGCGTCACACCCAGCGGCAGGCCGAAGCACAGCAGATAAGCGACGAGCTCGGGAAAGTGGGCACGGGCGGTGTCGAGCATGCCCATCGCCGAGGCTCCGCCGGCGCCGCCCACTAACGGGAACAGACCCGCGGGGCCAGCCAGCCACAACAGGAGCGCGTAACCGAGTCCCCAGAGCAGCCCAGCGCCCGGACTAACCGCCCGCCGCGCGGCCAGCAGCGCAAAGAGCAGACCGTACAGTCCGCCGAGCGCAACGCCGCCCACGAGCGAGGCAAGCCCTATAGCCCAGATCACCGCCCCACCCAGGCATCCGACGGCGAGGCCGGCGATCATTCCCATAGTGCGTGAGGAGTTCATTTGTCCAGCTCGATCGTCTGTACGATATCGCGGGGGAAGAACAACTCGATGTTCCAATCCACGAACACGCGCACCTTGCGCTCCAGCCCCGGCAGCTTGGACAGGTAGACGGCGCGCCACATCATCCAGGCCAGCAGCCCCGAGAAGCGCACGTCCTTGATCTCGGCGCACGCGGTCTGGTGGCCCACGATGCACAGCGTCCCCAGCCCGCCGAAGTGGAAAGGCTCGGGTGGTTTTCCGCGCACGCCGGCATGGATGTTGTGGGCCAGTGCGTAGGCCTCGCGCAGCGCGAACTGGGCCGTGGGCGGGCAGGGATCGCCAGTCTTTATGTCCGTCACGGCGGCGCAGTCCCCCGCCGCCCACAGGCCCTCGTGACCCGGCACGGCCAGGTTGTCGTCCACCACCACCGCGCCGCGCTTGTCGCGCTCGACCGGCAGGTCCTTCAGCAGCGGGTTCGGTGTCGTCCCCGCCGTCCAGATCAGGGTCTCGGCGCGGATCTCCTCGTCGGAGTCCAGCACGACCACGCCCCGTCGCGCATCGGCCACCCGGGTCTCCAGCTTGAACGTCACGCCCCGCTCCTTCATGCGCTCCAGCGCGTAAGCGGCCAGCGATTCGCTCAACTCCGGCAGGATACGATCCCGCGAGTGGAGCACCATTACCCGCAATTCCTCGGCCGGGACGTTGGGGTAATAGGTCAGCATGCCGCGCACGAAGTCGTTCAGTCCGCCGGCGATCTCCGCGCCCGCGAACCCGCCGCCTGCCACGACGAAGGTCAGCAGAGCCTGGCGGGCCTCCGGGTCCGGCTCGCGGTCGGCGCGCTCAAAGGTGTCGATGACGTGATTGCGGATGCGGATAGCGTCCGAGAGCGTCTTGAAGTCGAAGGCCTCCTCCCGGAGGGCCTCCATACCCAGGTAGTTCGAGACGGAGCCCACGGCCAGCACGAGATGATCGTAAGCTAATTCGTCGCCCTCGTGCGAACCGGCATCCTCTTCCAACAGCACCCTGCGCCGTTCCACGTCGATCTCGCCTACCCGCCCGCGGATGACGACGGTACGGCGTAGGCTCGTGCGCAGCGGGCTGCTGATGTGCGTGGGCTCCAGGCTGCTCGCGGCCACCTCGGCCAGCATCGGCGTAAACAGCAGCGCGTTGGTATCGCTCACCAGCGTGAACTCCACCGACGGGTCGGCGCCGAACTTCTTCTCCAGGTGTTCGGCCACTCCCACGCCCGCAAAGCCGCCGCCCAGTATCACCACGCGCGTCTCGATCTCCCGCTCGGGTGGGGCGGGTGTATGCTCCGGACCCAGCCACCAGAGGGCCAGATCCCCCAACGCCTGAGCCAGCAGCCCCAGAGCCGCGCCGTACAGGACCCAGCCCACCAACCCCGGGAACAGCGCCAGCATTCCCTCGGCCGTCCACTGCGGCTGCCGGCCCGCCAGCAGCGGCAGCGCGATCACGCTGACCCCCGTCCAGAGCGGCACGCCAAGCGCCGCGGCGGTCATACCGCTGTCCACGTACGCGCGCGGCGACGGACGAAAGGCCAGAGCATAGCCGACGCCTGTCAGGGTCCCCAACAGCAATGCCAAAAGGGCGTCGCCCAGCGTCGCCACCAGGGTTACGCTGCTCATCCCGCCGGCCAGAAGACCGATCACCGCGCGCCGCACGTATCTGTTCACGCCGTCCTAGCCTCCCGGGATTGTATGGCGTAACTCCTCCAGTATCGTTACGGAACATTACGGAAGGCTTACGCGCCGCTTACGATATTCTTACGTCCCGCCAACACTGAGAGTAACACGAGTAGCTACTCGGGCCTGGCGTCGCAAGGTGTCAGGGATGGAGCGGTTGCTCGGTTCAACCAACAGCCATGAGGAGTTTGCTACAACCACACGAGCGTTCACGCAAAGGCTTCCAGGCCCGGGCCCATACTCGAGCAGCCGCCCTACATAAGACAAAAGCCCGCAGTCCAGATGCTTGGATATGATCCCTTACGGAAGGCTCAACATAGTTCCGGTCGGCGCCGCTACCACGCTGCGCGCTCCCAGGTCAACAGCCCAATCATCACGCGGCGCACGCACTGGCATGACTCGGACTCCTGACGTACTGGTCACGATTATCTCTTCAGAAGGCAAGAGTTCTTTGTTCTGTGAGCAAGAGTTCTTTGTTCTGTGTCTTGTAAGGAATTGGCAAGATTTCCTTAAGAACTGCCCTGCAAAATGGTGAAAGTGAAGCCCGGTCGGGAGAACCGTCGGCGGAGTCAATGCTCTCGGGATGGGCTTAAAAGAGGTGGCAGCCAGACGGACATATGGTCCGTTGGTTGGAGCAATCTTTCGAGCTTTGGAGAAGAGTGAAAGAGAAACTATATCCAAGGAAGACGTTCGAGGCATCCGGAGCGTTGGTTGCGCGGGCAGGAAAGATCCTGCGTCAAAACGACATGGGAGGCTGGACCAAGGCCGCGCCTGACCTCTACCCCCACCAGTGGAGCTGGGACTCGGCTTTCATCGCCATCGGTCTGGCCCAACTCGACACCGGGCGCGCCGCCCGGGAGCTCGTCTCACTCTTCGACCACCAGTGGGCGACCGGCAAGGTCCCACACATCGTCTTCAACCAGAAAGCCCCACCGGAGAGCTACTTCCCCGGCCCCGAGCACTGGGTCACGGCAGCGCCGGAGTCTCCCGACGCCCCGCCCACGCCGGCCCTCACGAGCGGCCTGTGCCAGCCGCCGGTCCACGCCATCGCCGCTCTACGAATCTGGGAGGTTGCCCTCGAGCGGGGCGGGGAAGCGCTCGCGGAGGCCCGGGCTTTCCTGTACGACATCTACCCCAAGCTGTTCGCCTGGCACCGCTACCTCGCCACCACCCGCGACCCGGAAGGCTCCGGCCTCGTTACCATCTACCACCCGTGGGAGAGCGGCACCGACAACTCCCCGCGCTGGAACGGCGCCCTGGAGAGGGTCGAAGTGGGCGAATTGCCGCCCCACCCCCGCCCCGACCTTCTGGGAGTCACGGACCCCTCCCAGAGACCCACCGAGGAGAAATATGCCCGCTACATCTGGCTCGTGGAACTGATAAAGCGCGTCCGTTGCGAGGAAGGCGAGATCTACGCATCCCACCCGTTCCTGGTCAAGGACGTCCTCTTCAGCGCCATCCTGGTGAGGGCAAACGAAGCGCTCCTGGAGATCGCCGAGGTGGTCGGGGCGGCGGATGCGGAACACGCAACGATCCGGGGCTGGATCTCCCGCGGCCGACGGGGATTGGAGGAGCGCTGGGACCCCGAGCTCGGGCTCTGCCTGGACTACGACCTGCGAGCCAAAAGTCCGCTGCCGGCGCGCACCGTGGGCGGCTTCGCGCCGCTCATAGCGGGCACCAAGAACCCCGACCGCCTCGAAACCCTCCTCGCGGTCCTCGACTCGCCCGATTTCGCCGGAGACACGGGGCTACGCTGGCCGCTGCCGCCCAGCACCAGCCCAAGGCCACACGTACTCGAAGGCGAGGTCTCATGAACCCTTCTGGACAGCGGTCTCCGGCGACTTCGCCGCCGGCCATGCGAGCCACTCCTACCGCACGGCGCCCACGACAGGCTCGCTAACCCCGCCGACGGTGTTCACCAGAGCGTGGCACAGGTCCATCTATCTCAGTTCTGCTCGGGGTTCGAGGGTGCCTGATCACGCTTGAGCTCCTTCGGGAGGAAGTAGTTTAGCACCGTCCGGATCACGACTATGGCCGCCAGGAGTTGAACCCCGCCGTCATTGCGGAACTTCTTCCTCGGGCAACGAAACGTTCACGGAGAGCAGCTTCACCCTACGACTCACCATCCTTCTAGACGTTGCGTGCCGTGTGATCCGTCTCGTTCTCGACCAGTTCGAAGCTCACCGGCGCACCCGCTCTCAGGGTGCGGTAGCCTTCACCCGGGATGGCGGTGAAGTTAAAGGCGGTCCGCTTCGAGTTGCCTCGGTCTGTGGTCAGGTCATCGAGTCCGTCTCGCTGGGTCGGTCGCGACCGGTTCTTTGCCGGCTCGCAGGAGCGTGAGGGCGCCGAGCGGGAAGAGCACCACCGACAGCAGCCCGGCCACCACCATGGCGGCCCCGGTCGCGGGACTCAGTATGCCCAACTCCATCCCAATCCCCGTGGCGGCGACGATAAACGGGAGCGAGGTCGCCTGCAAGAGCCCGGCCGCCAAAGAGCCCCTGTCACCGACCATCGGCCTGTACAGGAGCGCCGGCAACCCGCGGGCGAGCAGCAGGGCAAGGAGGAACACGGGCACCAGCGTGAACGCTGCCCCACCCGCGAACAGCGCTTGCACATCGAGCTGTATCCCGCTGGTGACAAAGAAAAAAGGTATGAAGACGCCGAAGCCTACGGCTTCGAGCTTCGTACGGAAACGCGGATGTGTCATCATCTTGTCCCGGTCCAGCAACCCGAGTACCGCGCCAGCGACGAACGCGCCCAGGATGACCTCCAGCCCCAGGAGTTGCGCGAGCGTGGCGAAGCCGATGAGCAAGAGCAAGGCTCCCCGGACCCGGATCTGGGCACTGGAGTCCTGTAATCTTCTCAGGGCCGAGCTCAAACGGCTCGAGTGTTCGACCCCGCCCAGCGCCAGCCCTGTGACCGTCACCAACAGGATGAAGCCGCCGATCAAAAGGAGCGTGGAGCCAACGCTACTTGAATCCCCGGAGAAGAATAGCGACAGCATGATGATCGCGCCGAAATCGGCTATCGACGAGCCTGCGATGACGAGCTGGCCGAGCGTGGTGCCGCCCTGTCTCGCGTCGGTGAGCACCGGGATCACGATGCCTAAGGAGGTCGCTGACAAGATGATCGCCACGAGCAGCGGAGCCTGGATGAAACCAGCAGCTTTGAGTACCCATGCGATGCCTAGCGCAACCGCCAGAGATAGCACGAATCCGGTGGCGGCACTTCGCAACAGCCCGCCCCGGAGGCGGGCGAAGTCGATCTCGAGCCCCGCCAGGAAGAGCAGGAACGCGAGCCCGATCAAAGCCAGGACCTGCAGCGGCAGGTCTACCTCGATGAACCCGAAGACCGCGGGACCGATCACGATTCCGGCAACTATCTCCAGAACAACCGAAGGAAGACGCAAAGAGGGTACCAGGCCCAGGCCAAGCGGTACCAGGAAGGCGATCGCCGCGACAACGAGTACGCCCGTCAAAGAGATATCGGGCATCAAAGCTCTCGGCTCCTCCGCTGGCCGGATCTCCGGCTCATCGAGTTATTCTTTCGGATCATTCGCCAGCTCCATAGTCGAGGGGCGTTGGCGTCCAAACCCTTCATCGCGGTGCCCTCTATCGGCCTTCCTCCTAAACGTTGCGTGCCGTGGGACCCGTCTCGTTCTCGACCAGTTCGAAGCTCACCGGCGTGCCCGCTCTCAGGGTGCGGTAGCCCTCGCCAGGGATGGCGGTGAAGTTGAACAAAACGCCGTTGTTCTCCGAGGCGTCGCTTTCGATCTCTCCGATGCCCGCATCGATGTCGAAGGAGCGCACCACGCCCCTGGCCACCTCAAGGCCGTTCGCACCGAGCGGCGGTACGCCGTTTGCCCACTCCTGCTGGGGGATGCGGATCTTTTTGGCCTCCGGCGTGTTATGCGCCTCGTAGTGGTAGTCCGACCGGGAGCGCATGATCTCTCGCAGGTCGTGCCGCAACTCTTCGAGCGTCGGCCGCCCCACGAAGAACCAGCCGTCGTAGACCTTGTGTATGGTCAGGTCTGGCCGCAGCACGAAGGTGTAGGGACGGGCGACGTAGGCATACTCCCCCTCGGTCTCGTCGAGGATGCCGATGCGCTCGATGACCTCCCGTTTTTCGTCCGACAAGAAGGGCCACTGTGCTCCCAGCCCGGCACGGAAGGCCGCCCCTACCAGCGGCGCGTCGGTGCTGACCGTCACGAGCTTACCGAAGTTGACCGCCAGCTCGTCCTGGAACCGCACCAGCTGTCGCATGTGCTGCTGGTCACGCGGGCAGAAGAAGCCGCGGCCGAAGATCAGGATGAGCGGGTAGCCGTCCGTGAAGCCAAGCTTCTCGTCCATGGGGCTAGGATCGGTGAACTTGCTGAGACGGCGGGGCTTCTTGCGGTGATCCGGCAGCTCGAAGTCGGGGAAGACATCGCCGGCGTGCAGGTTGATCGGCATTCTGGTTCTCCTCTCGCTACCGGAGCTTCTTGGCGAACAGCTTGTTCAACGACTCGGCCAGCGTCGGGTGGGCGAAGGGGCCATCCCGAAGGGCTGTGTAGGGTAGTTTGCCCATCATGGCTATGTGGATCATGGACATGATCTCACCACCCTCTATCCCGAGGATCGCGCAACCCAGGATCTGGCCGGTGTCGGCGTCCACCACGGCCTTCATCATGCCGCGGGTCTCATCCATCTCCAGCGCCCGGGGAACGTGGCTCATCGGCATCCTGGCGACCCGAAAGGTGCGGCCCTGCTCTCGGGCCTCTCTTTCGCTCAAGCCCACGCGGCCTAGCTGCGGGTCGGTATAAACGGTGTAGGACACCAGCCGTTCGGCGGTAGAGGCGTCGCCACCGTCCAGGAGGTTCGTCTTGATCACGCGGAAGTCATCGTAGGAGATGTGGGTGAAGGCGGGTCCGCCTTTCGCGTCGCCCAGAGCGTATACCCCCGGCACGTTTGTCTCCAGCCGCTCGTCCACTTCGACGAAGCCGCGTTTGTCGGTCTGTACGCCGGCCGCGTCCAGGTCGAAGCTGTCGGTATTGGGCGGCCGGCCGATCGCCACCAGGAGGTGTGAGCCGGCCAGCGTACGCTCTCCGTCCGGCGTGCGGACGGACAATTGGATCTCACCGCTCCTAGTCTGCTCGACGTGCAGGGCCTCGGTCTCGAGCAGCACCTCGATGCCGTCCTCGCGAAGAATTTCGGCCACGCCCTCGGCCACGTCGTCATCTTCGCGGGCCAGCAACTGCTCGCCACGCTGCACTATCGTGACTTCGCTGCCGAAGCGACGGAACAACTGGGCGAACTCCAGGCCGACGTAGCCGCCGCCGAGCACCAGCAGGTGCTCCGGGACCTCGTCCAGCTCCATGATCGAGGTGGAGTTCAGGGTGGGCACGGCGTCCAGCCCGTCGATCGGCGGGTCGGCAGGCCGGGCGCCGACGTTGATGAAGATGTTGTCGGCGGTAAGTCGCACCGTTTCACCATCGTTCAGGTTGACCTCGAGCTCCTTCGGGCCGGTGAAGCGAGCCTCGCCTGGCAACAGATCTAGGCCTTTGGTGCTCTCGATAATCTGCCGGACGCCATCGCGGAATCTATCTACGATGTCTCGCTTGCGCTGGCGTACTTCGACCATGTCGATGGTTGCCGGGCCGTTGCGGATCCCGTAATCCGCCAAACGACTATCCACGTAGGCCGCCCGGGCGCTAGCGATCATGGTCTTGGTCGGGGTGCAGCCGTTGTTTACGCAGGAGCCGCCTACATGCCCCCGCTCTATGATCGCGGTCTCATGCCCGGCATGGGCCAGCGCGCCTGCTAACGGTTTTCCGCCCTGGCCGGAGCCGATCACGATGGCGTCGTAGTGCTGTTCCGTTGTCATGGTGGGGAGGTTCTCCTTCGTGAAGTTCGTGTTACTGACTACTCGTTCCTGTTACCGCCGATGGCTTCATGGTGATTGCCACAAGAGCGCAGCCAGGCGTGGCCGTCGCGGGCTATTAGCGCCTCCGCTTCCGTCGGGCCCCAGCTGCCCGTCTCGTAAGTGGCCAGTGGGGGCGTCGCACCGGTCTCCCAGACCTCCAGGACAGGATCGATCAGGCGCCAGGACAGCTCGATGGCGTCGCTCCGGATGAACAGCGCCGCGTCCCCGAGGAGGGCGTCGAGCAGGAGGCGTTCGTAGGCGTCGGGGATACCACCCTCGCCGAAGGCGTCTTCGTAGTGGAACGTCATGTCGACCGGGCGCATCTCGTTTGCCGTGCCCGGAACCTTGGCCTCGAAGCGCAAGTGTATGCCCTCGTCGGGCTGGATGCACAGGCCCAGCACGTTCGAGGCGATTTCCTCACCGGGGGCCAGGGGAAACATGAGGTGCGGCAAGCTCCGGAACCGGATGATCACCTCGGAGGCTTTCTCGGCCAGGGCTTTTCCGGAGCGTAGATAGAAAGGTACCCCGTGCCAGCGCCAGTTGTCCACGTAGAGACGCAAAGCGGCGTATGTCGCCGTCGCCGAATCGGGAGCGACGTCGGGCTCCTCGCGGTAGCCCTGGTACTGGCCCCGCGCCGTTTCCTGCGCCACCGCTTCGCCGGTTATTGGCCGGATCGCCGCGAGTACCTTGGCGGTCTCGTTGCGCAAAGCGCCCGCTTCGTTCGACGCGGGCGGCTCCATCGCCACCAGCGCCAGAAGCTGGAGCAGGTGATTCTGGAACATGTCGCGCAGCACCCCGGCGCCGTCGTAGTAGCCGGCGCGGTGGCCCACGTCCACCTCCTCGGCGACGGTGATCTGGACGTGGTCCACGTAGGCGCGGTTCCACACCGGCTCGAAAAGGGTGTTGGCGAAGCGGAAAAAGAGAATATTCTGCGCGGTATCTTTGCCCAGGTAGTGGTCGATCCGGTAGACCTGGCGCTCCTCGAAAACGGCGTGTATAGCGTCGCCGAGGCTCCTGGCCGAGTCGAGGGTTCCCTTTCCAGCTCACCGAGGAACGCTTGCAGGCTCTTGTAGTCCCCGGGAGCGGCGAGGTCACCGCGCGCGTAGTACAGGTTCGCGGCGAAGCCTTCCCAGGTCGCGGTGTCGAAGGTCGCGTCGGAGAACTCTTCCACGCCCTCTCGCAGCAGGTGTCGGAACTCCTCGTGATCGTAGGAGCGGCGGGCGAACCCGACCACGCGGGTGCCGGCCGGCAGGCGTCCCTCGCGGTGAAGGTTGTACAACGCCGGCACCAGCTTGCGCCGCGTCAGATCGCCGGAGGCGCCGAGTATTACTATCGTGGCCGGCGCGGGTCCCGGCTCGGATACGCGAGTACCGCTCACGTGTTCAGGCTCCTTCGCGATGGAGGGGCTTGACCTTGCGCTGGGATTCGTGGCCCCCGAACTGGTTGCGCATGGCGTTGAGGAGCTTGAAACCAAACTTCTCCGCCTCTTGGGATGAAAAGCGCTGCTCCAGGGCCGCGGTGATCACGGGTATCATGCACCCGACCTCGATCGCCTCGACCACCGTCCAACGCCCCTCCCCCGAGTCCTGCACGTAGGGGTCGACATCCTCCAGCGCGTAGTCCTCGGCCAGGGCGTCGGCAGCCAGGTCCAGGAGCCAGGAGCGTACCACACTACCGTAGCGCCAGATCTCCGCTATCTGGTGCAGGTCCAACCCGAACTCCGTCTTGTGCCGCATAAGGTCGAACCCCTCAGCGTAAGCCTGCATCAAGCCGTACTCGACCCCGTTATGCACCATCTTTACGAAGTGACCCGCACCGCTAGGGCCGACGTGCCCCCATCCCCTTTCCGGTGCCGGGGCCAGCGTCTCGAAGATGGGCCTGAGCCGCTCCACGACGGCGGCCTCGCCGCCGGCCATAATGCTGTAGCCCTCCTTCAGGCCCCAGACGCCACCGCTGGTGCCTACGTCGACGTAGTGAAGACCTCTCTCCTCGAGCGTGGCTGCCCGGCGCACGGTGTCGTTGTAATTGCTGTTGCCGCCGTCGATAACGGTGTCGTCCTTCTCCAACACCCCGGTCAACTGCCCTATCGTCTCCTCGGTCGGCGTCCCCGAGGGCACCATCATCCACACGGCGCGCGGCGCGCTGAGCCTGCTCGCCAGGTCTTCCAGCGATTCCGTGGGGACGGCGCCCTCATCGGCCGCCGCGTCCATCGCCTCGGCACTCCGGTCATAGACCACCACCCGGTGCCCGTCGTGGAGCAGACGCCGCGTCATGTTGCCGCCCATCTTGCCGAGGCCGATCATCCCTAGTTCCATCTTTCCTCCCTTTTACATTCTTTCTCTCTCCAACGTCCCTACCCGTTCTCCAGGCGTCTTCCGCCCGAGGTCCCCGATCAGCCGGCGCACCACGGTGGGCAACACGCGAGGGTCGTCCACGACCCGGCAGCGATCTAGGAGGTCGGTGTCGCGAAACTTTTGCCGGGTGAGTTCCGTGGTGACGGCGATGACCTCCATCCCGGCTGCCAGCGCCGCCTGGACCCCCGCAGGGGAATCCTCGATCACCAGGCACTCCTCCGGCTCCACGCCCAGCTCGCGCGCCACCAGCAGGTCGATTTCCGGATCGGGCTTGCCGAGCTCGACGTCGTCCCGCGTAGCGATGATATCGAACTCGTTTATCAGGCCAAGCACCGCCAGCACGCGTCGCGCCTGCTCGCAGTGAGACATCGTCGAGAGGCCCGTCGGGTAGCCACTCCTCCGGACCTCGTACAGAAGAGCGATGTTGTGCGGGTAGCGGTGGCCCAGGATGAGCTCCGGATCGGCCAGCAGCACCTCGTAGACGCGCAGTCGAACCTGGACGAAGGCCTGCCACGGCCTGAGCACCTCGAACTCGTCCATGCGCTCCCGGGCTGCCTCTTCGAGTCCGAAGCGTTGCACTAACGCCGTGGCCACTTCCTGGCGCGAGCGGCCCACCAGGTCCTTGAAGCCCTCCACCACGGCCGCCTCGCTAAGCTCGGGCCGCAGCTCGACGGCGGCACGGGCATAGGAGAGGGCCTTGAGCTCCTCCGTCTCGACGAGCGTACCGTCCAGGTCGAAGATGACGGCCGAGATCACACCAGCTCCTCCGCCAGCCGCCTGAGCCCGCCGGCCACGTCCCCGCCCAGGTGGAAGCGGATGACCCGTCTTCCCGCATCCAGGAGCGCCTGCCGGTCGCCTAAAGACTGGGCCTCTTCGAGCACGCCGAAGGTGAGCGCCGACCCCGGCGTACCGGCCTCGTCGGGTATGGGCGCGTCCCGCTC
>JAIVIG010000541.1 GCA_020200675.1 Actinomycetota bacterium | reverse complement strand
GGGGGGATCAGAGCCGGCACGCTCAAGAACCCCACCATGAGCCAGGTGGTCGCCCTCGCGGAGGCGTTCGGCGTCCATCCTTCGTACTTTCTCGGCACGGGTAAGAAGCCGGCGCTGCTTGGGGAGCGGGAGATAAACGCGCTGGGAGACCAGAAAGCGCGCGAGATCCTCAACGAGAGCCTGGGCCTCTCCGACCGGGAGAAGGACATGGTGCTGGATATGATCCAGCACCTCAGCAGGCTGCACGACTCCTGATAGGGAATCGTAAAATAAACTAAACAACGGTACAGAAAACTTGACAATACCTGGCAAGTGTCGTAACGTGGTGCCCTGACTGCTTGAGGGATCACGGTTGGACGGAAGCGGGTGGGAAGGGTGAGTCGAGAACACCGGGGCGTCCTCTAACCACGAGCCGGACCGAAAGGTTCGAGCGCCGCCGGCGCGATGCACGGGCACGTTGGCCATGTCGAAGGGGTGCGTCGAGATGAGTGAACCGACGGGTAGTACGGGACCCGGCAGTTCCTCTGGCGGCCGACCCCATAGCCGGGAAGAAGAGGTGCACCGTAACCGGGCGCTCGGAAATCTCAGCCCGGATCTCCGAAGGTTGAACTCTCCGGCGTTCGTGCGCGAGGTTGCTCGACGCGCCCGTGAGGTGCTCGGCGTGGCCGTCGAGCGTGCCCTCTCCGAGAGGAGTTGCCGGCACGATCTCGAGAAGGAGAAGCGTCGGGCCGACGCTGCCGAGGAGAGATACGCTTTCCTCCACGAGGCCAACGTGGTGCTCACCACCGTTCCCTGGGGCCCCGCAGCGCTCTTTGCCGTCGCGCGCCTCGCGGTGCCAGCCCTCGCCGACTGGTGCTTCGTGGAGTTGTTGGAAGAAGACGGTGCACGCTGTGGAAGGATAAGACGGCTCGTCGTGGCGCACTCCGGGCGCGGGGAGACCGATGAGCGCCTGGCGCGGGAGCTCACCTGCCACTACCCGCTAGATCCGAGCGCGCCGCACGGTACCCCGAAGGTGCTGCGCACCGGCCGGCCTGAGCCGTCAGGCGCTACGGGCCGGAGGACCTGATCCTGGCCGAGAGCTTCGCCCGCTGCACCGCCCTGGTCGTGGCAAACATCCTCGAAGGGTCCCGCCGCCAGAAGACCATCCTATCCCCGGTTCCCGACAGAGAACCCGGGTTGACTCCCCGCCAGCTGGAGGTCCTCCGGCTGCTCGACAGCGGCATGCGCGTCCACCAGATAAAGGCCGAGCTGAACCTCTCCGAGCCGACCGTTCGCACCCACGTCCGGGCTATCCTGCGGGCTTTCGGGGCGGGCTCGCAGCTCGAAGCTTTGCATAGGGCCCGCGCTCTGGGTCTCGTCGGCGGGACGAACGCCGGGGGTGATCGGTCTTGACGTCGTCGAGAAAATCATCAAAAAGTCGTCGGTTTTGATGACGCGCCGGCCACCTTCAGGCGAGAGACTGCCGCCATGCAGACGAACCGCACGAGCTCGATGGTGGAGAGAAGGCACGGGCCGCAAGCGTCGCGGGCTACCGTCCGGGCTCCTCCGAGAGAGACCCGGCACAGACGGTAGAGAACACGAACTATGCGAGAGTTGACGGTGAACAAAGCGCAACACCGCTCGCGAACAGGAAGGAGGTAGGCGGGTTGACGGTAATGGTAGCTCATCCCTCGCTGGGGGAGGCGACGGAGTTTTTGCTTCCGGAGCTCTACGAGGCTCCCGTCGCGGAAGTCGAGCACGTAGAGCGCGAGACCGAGTCTTACGTAGCCTGGGTCGTCGTTCTGGGCTTCGTCACCTACGCGCTCGTGCTGTACTGGGCGGACAGGTGTAACAGGAGAGGTGGAGACCCCGCCATAAGGTTCAGCGCGCTCAGGGGCTTCATAGTCAAGTGCCGTAAGTAATGGCGAGTGTCCCTGGCCTGCACGTAGGCGTGCGGGCCAGGGACGGGAGTAGGGATCGGGTTTTGGGCGGGCTTCGAGTAAGCGGCGTAACGAAGCGTTACGGGGAGAAAACCGTCGTGAGCGAGCTCTCACTGACGGTCGAGCCGGGAGTGGTCGCGAGCCTCGTTGGACCGAACGGGTGCGGCAAGACCACCACCCTCGCCATGATCGCCGGTCTCAGAACCCCCGACGATGGAAGGATCAGCGTCTCGGGCTACGACACCATCGCTTCCTCCGTCGACGCCAGACGCAACCTCGGCTTCGTGCCCGATACCCCGAGTGGGTTCGAGCAGCTCAACGTGCGGGAGTACATAGACCTCTACCGGAACCTCTATCGGCAACCGCCCGCCCGCTACGAGGAGCGGGCAC
>JAIVIG010000001.1 GCA_020200675.1 Actinomycetota bacterium | reverse complement strand
CTCTATAAAGCCGTCCTTGCACTCGGCCTCGGCGAAGGCGCCGCCAGCCTTGGCCTCCTTGGTCGTGGCGTCCGCGACGACCGCCGGGTCGTCCTGGGCCAGCGCCGGCGCTACGGTGATCATCGTCACCGCCAGCATCGCCACCAGCAATGTCAACTTCTTCAACTCTTACCTCCTCAGGAGTAAATGGTCTGTGCAGGAGGCGAGTTCTCCGTAGAGCTCGCCTCCTGGCAAAGCTAATGTTCGGCTACAGCCTCTTACTTAGCCGGCCGCCGTCGCGGCCTGGTTGACCTGCTGGTCGCACGTCGTCGAGCTCTCGGGGCTCATGGTGATCGTGCTACCGCCCTCATCGAACTCGAAGTCATCGGCCTCGGAGGCGTACTGGAGCAGGTCGATCTGGTTCTGGGCGTTACCGGTCTGGGCAACGCCAGAGAGACCTACGCACTGGCTCGAGTTGTCGCCACCACCGGTGATCGTGAACGACTGGTCCACGTCGCCGCTCTCGGTTTCCTGCTCGGCCTCCTGGCCAATCTGCGCTATGGCCGGGACGGCGGCGACGACCACCATCGCCAGCAGCGCCGCCAGCATCATCAACTTCTTCATGTTCCCCCTCTGTTTGGTCTTCTTGTACTAGTGCTGACCCCAGATCCGTACTCCCGGTAGAAAATCCAGCCCACTGCCGACCAGATAGTCGTCCTGAGACAGATATCTGTATGAGAGTACCTTCGGACGGAGTAGAGCGACCACCGGACCAGGCTGGTTAGAGATCACCCCCCTCCGGAATAATCCAGCCCGGCTCTTTTTTTGTCGACCTACGGATCGGAAACGCGCCTCTCGCACGCCCCAAGGATGGTAGAAGCCCCCCTCCTATCCGTCCAGGATCATCACATTTCTTAAATCTTATACCTTTTTTCTCGCAACCGAAACCCCTTGGCGAGCTTTTCTACGGCTTTTTCTGCTGAACTTGGGCTCGCCGGATCATACTTCGGCGAAACGGCCCGCGCTGCGGCTGCTTTCTAATAGCCTCACTACAAGGAGGTTCGCACCGAACTCGACGCCGCGTGGATGGTCGAGACGAACTCGATAGATCCCATCGTCCTCGTAGGCGCCGGGGTGGCAATGGGTTGCGACTAACAGCAGGTTGGAGGGAAGCGGGGACTTCAGCCCCGGCGAACTCCCCCTACAGCCACATCTCTCGGCTCGTAGCGACTTCCAGAGCCCGTACCATCGCCCCGGCCTTGTTGCGGGTCTCTTCATACTCTAAAGAAGGAACCGAGTCCGCGACGACGCCACCGCCGGCTTGGAAGTAGGCGCGACTTCCTTTTAGGAGGGCGGTGCGCAAGGTGATGCAGGTGTCGAGGCGACCGTCGACGCCGTAGTAGCCGGTGGCGCCAGCGTAGGGGCCGCGGCGGGTCGGCTCGAGCTCGTCGATGATCTCCATCGCCCGCACCTTCGGGGCGCCGGAGACGGTCCCGGCGGGAAAGGCGGCGGCCAGAGCGTCGAGGGCCGTGTGCTGCTCGCGCAATATGCCCTCTACGGTCGAGACGATGTGCATGACGTGGGAGTAGCGCTCCACCTCCATAAAGCTCTCCAGTTGCACCGTCCCGATCTCGGCGACCCGCCCCAGGTCGTTGCGCCCGAGGTCCACGAGCATGACGTGCTCGGCCCGCTCTTTGGCGTCCGCCAAAAGCTCCTCGGCGAGAAGAGAGTCTTCTTCGGGCGTGGCGCCGCGTCTCCTCGTCCCGGCTACCGGGCGGGTCATCACGCGGCGGCCCTCGACGCGCACCAGAGGCTCGGGCGAGGCGCCGACTAGCGCGAGGTCCCCGAGCTTCAGGTACGTCATGTACGGCGAGGGATTGACGGTGCGCAGGCCCCGGTAGAGGAGGAAAGGATCCAGGTCGCCTATCTCGGCGAAGAAGCGCTGGCTGGGCACGATCTGGAAGGCGTCCCCCGCCCGGATGTACTCCTTGGCCTTCTCCACGGCCTCCTCGTAGGCGGCCCGGGTGAAGTTCGAGGAGATCTCGAACCCGGCGCCGTCTCCGCCGGGGAGAGCGCGATGCACGTTCGGAGCGGCGAGCCTCTCCGCCACGCGGCGTACGTCATCGGCCGCCCGACGGTAAGCGGCGGCGAAGCCCTCGCCCTCGACGTCGCGCAGGTTCGCGGCGTCTACCAGCGAGATCACGAGCACCTTGTGCCGCAGATGGTCGAAGACGATCAGCGTCTCCGTCACCGCGAAGTAAGCCTCGGGAACCCGGAGCTCGTCCGGCGGTGCCTCCGGCAACTTCTCCACGTAGCGCACGGCGTCGTAGGAGAAATAGCCCACGGCGCCCCCGACGAAGGCCGGCAGGTTCGGCAGCGGGGCGACGCTCTTCTGGCCAACTATCTCCGCGAGCCCGCGGAACGGGTCCTTCGCCGCCACCTCGCGCACCCCGTCAGCGTCCACGACCGTGTACAGGCCATCCTTGTAGGAGAGCGTGCGCTTGGGGTCGAAGCCCAGGAAAGAGTAGCGGCCGAAGCGCTCGGCGGCCTCGGCGCTCTCCAGCAGGAAGACGTTCTCCTCGTCCGCGAACTTCAGGGCGGCGGAGATAGGGGTCTCCAGATCCCCGATGAGCTCCGCGTACAGCGGCACGATGTCGTACTCCCGCGCCAGCCTCCTGGCCTCGGTCAGGCTCGGCGTAAGGCTCCTACCGGTGGCGTTCATCGAGTACCCTCGCCACTTCCTCCACGCCCACCCCACGCCCCTCCAGCAAGACCAGGAGATGGTAGAGGAGGTCCGCCGTCTCCTCGGCAAGCTTCTCTCCCTCGAGCGCCGCCACGACGACCTCGACCGCCTCCTCGCCGACCTTCTGAGCGGTATACCCCGTCCCGCGATCCAGGAGCTTCGCCGTGTAGGAGCCCTCCGGCATCTCCCGGCTACGCCCGGCTATCGTCCCGGCGAGCCTCGTGAGGGTCTTGCCGAGGTCCGGGGGTTCCCCGTCCGAGCCCGCCAGGGAGGTAAAAAAGCAGCTCCTCTCGCCGGTGTGGCAGGCGGGTCCCGCCGGCTCGACCCTGTAGAGCAGCGCGTCGCCGTCGCAGTCGAGGCGGACTTCGACGACCTTCTGAGTGTTGCCGCTCGTCTCGCCCTTGCGCCAGATCTCCTCGCGGGAGCGGGAGTAGTAGTGGGCCTCGCCGCTCGAAAGGGTCTTCTCGACCGCCTCGCGGCTCGCATAGGCGAGCATCAGGACCTCGCCCGTGCTTGCGTCCTGGGCGACTACGGGAACCAGACCCTTCTCGTCGTAGCGGATCTCTCGCGCAGCGCTCATCGAACCGGTATCCCCGCCCGTGCCAGCCGCTCCTTGACCTCCGCGATGCTGTACTCCCCGAAGTGGAAGATGCTCGCGGCGAGGACGGCGCTCGCGCCGGCTCTCACGGCGGAGATCATGTGCTCCGGATGCCCCGCCCCCCCCGAGGCTATGATAGGCAGCCTCGTCTTTGAAGCCACCTCGGAGATGAGGTCGAGATCGTACCCGCTCTCGGTCCCGTCGGCGTCCATGCTGTTCAGCACGAACTCCCCCGCCCCCCGCTTCTCCCCCTCGACGAGCCACGCGACGGCGTCTATCCCCGTGTTCAAGCGCCCCCCGTTCAGGTAGACCTCCCAGCCGAGACCACCCCTCTCCTTGCGCTTCACGTCCACGCTGAGGACAACGCACTGGCTCCCGAAGCGCTCCGCGCCCCCGTTCACGAGCTCGGGCGTCCTGACGGCGGCGCTGTTCACCGAGACTTTATCCGCGCCGGCGCGGAGCATAGCGCGCATGTCCTCCACCGTCCGGACGCCGCCGCCGATAGTGTACGGGACGAAGACCTCTTCGGCGGCGGCCCTGGCCAGCTGCGCCGCGGTCTCGCGGTTCTCGTGGGAGGCGGTGATGTCGTAGAAGACGATCTCGTCGGCCCCCTCCCGATCGTAGAGGGCGGCGAGCTCGACCGGATCCCCGGCGTCTCTCAGGTTCTTGAACTTCGTCCCCTTGACGACCCTGCCCGCGTCCACGTCCAGACACGGGATGATGCGGACCTTGAGCCCCACTAGTCGCTTCGCTCCCTAGACATAAGGCACACCCGCGGCGCGGCACTCCCCGGCGATGACTTCGCGGAGGATTCCGGCGGCGGGTAGGAGCACGAAGCCCTCGTGCCCGGTGCCGACCAGGATCGAGCCGTCCCGCCCCTTCCAGTGCCTGTGGACGGTGTACGCCGCCAGCGTCCCCTCGACGAGGCTCGCCACCCGGTCGAGCTGCGCGTGCGTGAGCTCGGGCGAGATGTCGATCTTGGAGAGGTCCACGTTCTCCTCCGCCGCCAGATCCGCCGAGAGGTTTCCGGTCCGCAAGCGCAACCCTGGCGTGTTCCAGAGCACGTCCACCGCACCCCTGAGCGCCTCCGCCCGTCCCTCCTTGTTGCCCTTGCGTAGCTTGGGCTCCGGAAGACTCCTCAACGCCTCCAGGAGGTCGCCGTCCTCCTCGCCCCGGCCATCGCCGCTCCCGCGCCCCTCCCGCTCGAAGAGAAGCACCTTGAGCGCGGCGGCCGAGTCTACCTCGGTGACGGTTCGCTGGCCGCGAGCCCTGCGGAAAGGGTAGTCGGTGTACTCGACGTCGACCCCTTCGAGGGCCGCCAGAACCTCCTCGCCGAAGAGCTCGTCGCCGAACATCTTGCGGCTCGCCGAGTAGGCCGGCAGCGAGAGCCTACTGAGGACGCGCTCTATCCGGCGGGTACCACGCTCGTTGGGCACCGAGAGCGGGGCGTCCACGCCGACCAGCAGGCCCCGGCGGTCGGCGCCGTAGCCCTCGACGGCAGAGGAGATCTCCTTCGCCAGGGTCGCGAACGAG
This sequence comes from Actinomycetota bacterium, assembly GCA_020200675.1. GTDB lineage: Bacteria > Actinomycetota > Rubrobacteria > Rubrobacterales > Rubrobacteraceae > Rubrobacter_F. The sequence continues at coordinate 19,389 of JAIVIG010000001.1, read as the reverse complement.
TTGGCGACGATGCTCCCCCGCTCGTCCAGCACCACCAGGCAACTCGGCCTCTCGCCCGCCTCGCCCGGTCGCCACGCCAACGAACAACCTATAAACCTCACGACACCCACACCTCCGGGACTCCCTCCGAGGAGTTCGAGGAGACGGCCGCCGCGACCTCTTCGCAGACCTCGCGACAGACCGTCTCGTCCTCGTGCTCGACCATCACCCTCACGACCGGCTCCGTCCCGCTCGGCCTGAGAAGGATGCGGCCCTCCCCGCCAAGCCGGCCCTCGGCCTCTGTGACCGCCCTCTTCACGACCTCGCCTCCGGCGACCGACGCGGCGGAGCCCGTTCCTGCGACGGGGACGTTTATGAGGGTCTGTGGGTAGACCTCCATCACCTCCGCGAGCTCCGAGAGGGGTTTGCCGCTCCTGGCCATCACGTCGAGTAGGGCGAGCGCCGTCACGAGCCCATCCCCCGTCGTCGCACACTCCGAGAAGATCACGTGCCCCGACTGCTCGCCTCCGAGAGCCGCGCCCCGCGGCAGCATCGCCTCCGCGACGTGCCGGTCACCGACGGGGGTCACCTCGTAAGGTATCCCCATAGACTCCATCGCCTTGAAAAACCCCAGGTTGCTCATCACCGTGACCACGACCCCGCCGGCGAGGGCGTTTCGCTCCTTCAGATCCCGGGCCAGGATCGCGATGATCCCGTCCCCGTCGACCACACGCCCCTTCTCGTCGACCGCCAGGACCCGGTCTGCGTCCCCGTCGAAGGCGAAGGCGACGTCGTTCCCTCCAGCGTCGAGCTTCTCCACGTGCGTCGAGCCCACGCCCTCGTTGATGTTGGTCCCGGTCGGCTCGTCGCCCACGACCGTAAGCTCGACACCGAGCTCCTCGAAAGCGAGCGGAGCGGCCTGATAAGCGGCTCCGTGCGCGCAATCCAGAAGGACCTTTACGCCCTCCACGCGGGGCCTGAGCCGTTCGAGGATGGATCCGACATACCGCTCCCACGGACGGTCCAACCTCGATATCTCACCTATCCCGTCGCCGACGGGACGCGCGAAGTCCTCCTCGACGGCCAGCCTCTCAAGCTCCCTCTCCGTGGCGACGGGGAGCTTGCGCCCCTCCCCTGAAAGGAACTTTATGCCGTTGTCCGGGTAGGGGTTGTGCGAGGCGCTCACGACGACGGCGGCCGCGGCCCCATGCTTCTTAGCCAGAGCAGCGACGCCATCGTAACCTACCAGTATGGGCCCGCCGAAGAGGAGCGCCCCGGCGAGGCCCAGAGAAAGAGCATCCTCCGGTTTCAGACCCTCGTTGGCGATCCCACGCACCCCGTCGGTGCCGAAAGCTATACTGCGTCTCTCTGCCAAAACACTTCCTTCACTGCCAACGGCCGATACCAAAGGTTCGCCTGGCGACGCCCGCGCTACCGAGAGCGGCGCCAGCACCCGGCCCGATCTCCGACGACCAGTCGTCCCCTGGCGGGGAGGCCCACTCCAACCAAGTGTCTACAAAGGCGAAGACACCGAGCCCGCCCAGAACCGCCTTGCTCACCTTCCGAACGTCCTCCATGGCGGGCGTTGCTTCGACTCTACGGTCACCGATGCCCGAAAGGACGAGCCCCTCCGTCGCGCTTTGGCGAAGAGAGGGGCTCGTTGCAGGACGATCTTTCTTGCCTTAGCGCTTGGAGAACTGCGGGCGCTTGCGTGCCTTCTTCAGGCCATACTTCTTGCGCTCGACGGCCCGAGCATCCCGCGTCAGGAGACCCGCGCCCTTTAGCTCGCCGCGGGCCTCTTGGGACTCCTCGGCGAGAGCGCGCGCTATACCGTGCCGGACGGCTTCCGCCTGCCCCGTCGGACCTCCCCCCTCGACCTGGGCGATCACGTCGTAGCGGCTCCCCACCTCGAGCAAGCTCAGCGGGGCGCTCACGCTCGCCTGGTAAGCCGGGCGGGGGAAGTACTCCGTGTAGTCGCGGCCGTTGACGGTGATGTTGCCATCACCCGGCACTATCCTCACCCGGGCGACCGACGTCTTGCGCCGGCCCGTCCCCCTGTACAACGCCTGAGCTGCCATCTTTACCTCACCTCGTAGGGTTGCGGGTTCTGAGCCTCGTGCGGATGCTCGGGTCCCGCGTAGATCTTCAACTTCCTGAACTGCTGGCGTCCGAGACGCGTCCTCGGCATCATGCCCTTGACCGCCTTGCGCAAGATCTCCGTCGGCTTGCGCTCGAGCATCACCTCGTAGCTCGTCTCCTTCAAGCCGCCCGGACGTCCCGTGTGGCGGTAGTACACCTTCTGCTCGGCCTTCTTCCCCGTGACGGCCACCTTCTCGGCGTTCACCACGACGACGAAGTCGCCCGTGTCGACGTGCGGCGTGTACTGGGGCTTGTTCTTGCCGCGCAGGAGGCGTGCGATCTCCGTCGCCAGCCGCCCCAGGGTCTGCCCCTCGGCGTCTATAAGATGCCATCTGCGCTCGACCTGCGCGGGCCGCGCCATGTAACTTTTCATTTTCCTCCGCGATCGGTACCAATCTCTATTGCAAACGTGCCAAATAGTAGCATACATCCCCCTATCCGGCAGAACTCACGGCCCAAGCACCCTCGCGATAGCGATACCGTCTATGTCCTCCCGGATCAGGGGCAACACGAGCGCCGAGAGCCGGGTATCTCGTGCTATTTGCTCGTTGAAATCGAGGGTCGCCCGGGCTGACTCGTCCTCGGGGTCGAGCACGCTCCCGCCCCGGATAGCGTTGTCAGCCAGGATCAGCGAACCGGGGCGCGAGAGCCGCAAAGCCCACTCCAGATACTCCGGATAGCCCCCCTTGTCCGCGTCTATGAACACGAGATCGAACGGCCCCTCGCTCTCCTCGACCATCCGGGCGAGCGACGCCTTCGCGTCCCCAACCCGCACCTCGACCATGTCCTCGAGACCGGCCTCCCGAACGTTCTCGCGGGCGACCCCGGCGTAGCGCTCGTCCAGCTCCAGGGAGATCAGCGAACCGCCCTCGGGGAGAGCGCGGGCCAGGTGTATGGTGCTATAACCGCCGAGCGTCCCGATCTCCAGCACGCGCCTGGCGCCTGCTATCTCCGCGAGAAGCTGCAAGAGCTTCCCCTCGTTCCGGGGGACGTTTATTTCCGGCAGCCCGGCCTCGCGCGAGCGCCGCAGGGCGGCCTCCAACACCGGGTCCGGCGGCGCGAAGAGCCCCTCGACGTAAAGGTCTATCTGGACGAGTAGTTCTCTCAAGTCGTCGCGGTTCATGGCATCCCTTCAAAGTTCAGTTCTTCGTAGTAGACGTTCACCAGCGTGAGGCCCTGAGCCGGGGCCGCGGGACCGGCCTCGCTGCGCTCGCCACCGGAGAGCAGGCGAGCGAACTCCGCAAGCTCGCGCTTTCCCTCTGCCACCTCCAGCATCGTACCGACGAGGGCGCGGACCATCCCGTACAGGAAGGAGTTGGCTGTGATCTTGTAGACCAGAAGGCCGTCGCGCGTCTCCCACGAGGACTCGTTCACGTCGCACGCGAAACGGACGTGTTGCGTCTTTGCCGGGGTGAAGGCCCGGAAATCGTGCACGCCCTGGACGAGCTTCGCCGCCTCCCGTAGCAGGTCCAGGTCCAGCTCGCGGGCGACGTGTATGGCGCGCCGCCGCTCCAACGGGGAGCGGATGGGGTCGTTGATCACCCGGTACTCGTAGCTCCGGCTTCTCGCGTCTCTGCGGGCGTCGAAGTCCTCTCCTACGGCCACGCAGCGCCGAAGAGCCAGGTCTTTCGGGAGCACGGCCGTGATCCGGTAAGAGATCGAGGCGGGAGAAAGGTCCGTTTGTGCCCGGAACGAGACGACCTGCCCCGAGGCATGTACCCCAGCGTCGGTGCGTCCGGCCACGGCCAGTTTTACCGGCTGCCTGAGAATGGTTTCCAAAGCTTCGACGAGCGTCCCCTCGACCGTACGGAGGTCCGGTTGGACGGCCCAGCCGGCGAAGTCCGTGCCGTCGTACTCCACCAACCCGGCGAATTTAGCCATCAGCTTTTTAGCTGTCAGCCCTCAGCCATCAGCTTTCAGCTTCCCGGAGGAGAGTCGTACCCGGCAAAGATCCCGGCTCCTCCTCGAAAGCGCCCTGTTTTCGGGATCCAGGACGCTACTCTATGGTGAGGATGCATCTCCTTCGAGATCCTTGCTGACGGCTGAAAGCTGATGGCTGGAGCTGGTCAACTACTCTATAGAGTAGTTGACCAGCTCCAAATACACGGTTTCGGCACCGTCGCCGAGGCGCGGGCCGAGCTTCAGGATGCGGGTGTATCCCGAGTTCCTGTCGTCGAGGTCTGGGGCAACGTCCTCGAAGAGCTTCCTCACGATGGTCTTATCCTTGAGGACCGCGGCCGCCTGGCGCCTCGCGTGGAGATCGTCCTTTTTGGCGATGGTGACGAGCCTGTCTACCAGGCCCCGGATCTCTTTGGCCTTGGGCCCTGTGGTCTTTATGCGGCCGTGCTGGATGACCTGCCCGGCCATCGTGGCGAGCATCGCCCTGCGGTGGGCGGAGTCCCGTCCGAGCTTGCGGCCCCTCTTCGCGTGCCTCATAGCCCCTCGCTCTCAAGCTGGTAGCCGTACTCGATGAGCTTCGACCGGATCTCGTCCACGCTCTTCATCCCGAGGTTGCGGATGTTCATCAGCTCTTCCTCGGTCATGGTCGCGAGCTGCCCTATGGTATCCACGCCCTCGCGCTTGAGGCAGTTGTAAGACCGGACCGTGAGCTCCAGGTCCTCGACCGGACGCTCGTCGTTTATGACGGCGCGGCCAACCCGGCTCCGCGCCTCCGTCCGCGGCCCCTCGTAGCCGTTCGTGAACAGCCCGAGGATGTCCGTCAGCTGCCTGGCCGCCTCCTGCAAAGCTTGGCGAGGCCGGATCCGGCCGTCCGTGAAGACTTCCAGGGAGAGGGAGTCGAGGTCGGTCCTCGCGCCGGCGCGCGTCTCGGAGACCGAGTAGTTCACGCGCTGGACGGGAGAGAAGATCGAGTCTACCGCCATTACGCCTATGGGGTCGGCGTCGCTCTTGTTCTGCTCGGCCCGGACGTACCCCTGGCCTCTCTCGACCGTGAGACGCATCTCCAGCGTCCCGCCCTCGGAGACGGTCGCTATGTACGCGTCCTCGTCCACAACCTCGACGTCGGCCTTCAGGTCGATGTCCGCGGCCGTCACCTCGCCGGGGCCGCTCTTGTTTATCTCGAGCTCTATCGGCTCCTCGCGCTCAAGCGTGAACTTCAAGTCCTTGAGGTTGAGGATGATGTCCACGACGTCCTCCGTGACGCCGGGGATAGTCGAGAACTCGTGGCTGACGCCCTCTATGCGTACCTTGGTAACCGCGGCCCCCTCCAGGCCCGAGAGCATCACCCGGCGCAGCGAGTTGCCCAGGGTGTGCCCGAGCCCGCGCGGCAGCGGCTCCGCCACGAATCGCCCGCGGCGCTCATTCTCTTCTTCCACCCTGAAACGGGGTGGCGCTATGTCTAACATCGTCAAATTACCACCTCTGTACCCCGGGCATCCTGCCCGGATTCTTCTACTTAACGGCTGTAGAACTCGATGATTAACTGCTCCTCGACCGGCGTGTCGATCTCGTCGCGCCCCGGCGTGTGCAGAACACGACCCGTGAAGTTGTCGTGGTCGGCCTCCAACCACGGCGGAACCGCCACGACGTTCTCGACCGCGTTCACTATCGGCTCCAGCTGCCGGCTCTTCTCCCGAACCGTTATGACGTCCCCCGGCTTGAGAATCGCCGAAGGTATGTTGTGCTTGCGGCCGTTTAGCAGGAAGTGCCCGTGCACCACGAGCTGGCGCGCCTGCGGCCGGCTGGTGCCGAAGCCCATCCTGAACACGACGTTGTCCATCCGAAGCTCCATGAGCCGCAACAAGTTCTCGCCGCTAACGCCCTGCATTCGGGTCGCCTTGTCGTAGGCGCGCCTGAACTGCTTCTCGGAGACACCGTAGTACCAACGCGCCTTCTGCTTCTCCAGGAGCCGGACGCCGTACTCGGTCTGGCGATGCCTGCCACGGCCGTGCTCACCCGGTGGGTAGGGCTTCCTCTCCAGCGGGTTCTTCCGCATGTTGGAGAGCATCACTCCCGCCCTGCGGTCGCGCCTGCCCCTCGGTCCCGTATAACGTGCCATAAGGACTACCCCCTACGCCGCTTAGGCGGGCGGCATCCGTTGTGCGGCTGGCCGGTGACGTCCCGGATCCCGAGTACCTCTAAGCCCATGCTCTGGAAGGTCCTAGCGGCCATGTCGCGCCCAGATCCGTGGCCCTTGACCTCGATGTCCACGCGCCGCACGCCCTGGTCCATCGCCTTGTTCGCGCAGCTCTCGGCCGTCATCTGGGCGGCGTACGGGGTGCTCTTACGACTCCCCCTGAAGCCCAAGGCGCCGGCCGACTCCCAGGCTATGACGTTGCCCTCCTGGTCGGTGACGCTGACGATGGTGTTGTTGAACGAGCTCTTTATATGCACCACGCCGGTCGTGACGTTCCTGCGAACCCTGCGCCGCGACCTGCTGGCGCCGCCCCTGCGCTGCTGCTGACGCTGTCTACCCATTTACCTCTTCTTCCTCCCGCCTATGGACGGCTTCGGGCCCTTGCGCTGGCGGGCGTTGGTCTTGGTGCGCTGCCCGCGCACCGGGAGCCCGCGGCGGTGCCTGATACCCCGGTAAGAGCCGATGTCTATGAGCCGCCGGATGTTCTCGTTTGTTTCGCGCCTGAGGTCTCCCTCGACCTCGACGTTCTGGTCCACGTAGGTCCTTATCTGTGCGACCTCGCCCTCAGCCAGATCCCGGACCTTCGTGTTCGGATCCACGCCGGTCTCGGCTACGATCTTCTTGGCCGTCGAGCGACCGATCCCGTAGACGTACGTGAGTCCGACCTCGACCCTCTTCTCGCGTGGCAAGTCCACGCCTGCTATACGCGCCACCGCTAGCCCTGCCTCTGCTTGTGCCTGGGGTTATCGCATATAACGCGCAAGACCCCACGTCTGCGTATCACCTTGCACTTGTCGCAGATGGGCTTGACGCTCGCCCGAACCTTCAAAATCTCTTCCTCCTGCCAGCTTCGCTGCTGTTACCTGAACCTGTAAGTGATCCGACCCCGGTCGAGATCGTAGGGGCTGAGCTCCACCTTGACCTTGTCGCCCGGCAGAATCCGAATGTAGTTCATCCGCATCCTGCCCGAAATGTGGGCCAGAACGTTGTGCCCATTGTCGAGTTCCACCCGGAACTGCGTGTTGGGCAACGCCTCCGTGACGGTGCCTTCAACCTCTATGACGTCTTCTTTAGCCAAGGACCTCCCCTGCTCTCACAAGTTACAAAACGACCGGAGCCAAACGAATATGTTACCACGCACACCACACATCTCCCACCCCAGAACTACCGAAACACCACCCAGATACCGGGAATCGGCCGGGGACCATCGCAACCCTGGGACCGGAGGCATTCTGCCCGCGAGCTTACTCTCAAGGCTTGGTCAGGATCCACGGCCCGTTCTCCGTAACGGCGACGGTGTGCTCGTAGTGGGCGGCCAGGGAGTTGTCCGCGGTGTAAATGGACCATCCATCCCACTCGCTCATACGGATGTCGTAGTCGCCCAGCGTGATCATTGGCTCTATCGCAAACGTCATGCCGGGTTGGAGGCGCGGTCCGGTCCCCGGTCTTCCGTAGTTCGGGATCTGGGGGTCCTCGTGCATCTTGCGTCCCACCCCGTGCGAGACGAGGTCGCGCACCACCCCGTACCCTCGCGACTCGGCCAGGTTCTGTATCGCGTGCCCGATGTCCCCGAGCCGCTTCCCGACCTTGACCTGCTCGGCCGCCGCCATCAGACACTGCCGGGTCGTCTCGAGTAACCCTTCGGCGTCCGGCGGTATCTCCCCCACCGCCACCGTAGTCGCGCTATCGGTGACGAAGCCCTCGTAGCGCACGCCCACGTCCAAGGAGATCACGTCTCCGTCCTTCAGCCGGTAGGAGCCGGGGATGCCGTGTACGATCATGGCGTTCGGCGAGGCGCAGATGGAGCCCGGGAAGTCCGGGGCGCCCGGGGCGCCCGGATAGCCCTTGAACTCCGGCTTCCCGTCGTTCGAGCGGATGAAGTCCTCGGCCATGGAGTCGAGCTCTTTGGTCGTAACCCCGGCCCGAACGCTCTCCGAGAGCAGCTGGAGGCAGGCGGCGGTGATCCTGCCGCCCTCGCGCATCGCCTCCAGCTCGCTCTTGCTCTTGCGGACGATCAAGATCTACTTGTCTTCTCCCACGGCCTTCAGGACCTCCTGTGTCACCTCGTCGATGTCCTTCGAGGCGTCCACGGTGACGAGGATGCCTTTCTCCTCGTAGAAGTCCTTCAGGGGCTCCGTCTGCTCGTGGTAGGAGTCCAGACGGTTGCGGATCGCCTCTTCGGTGTCATCCTCGCGCTGCACGAACGGTCCCGGATCTTCTTCGCTGCCCTCCTCAGGCGGCGGGTTGTGCTCGACGTGGTAGACCTCGCCTGTGGCCTCGCTCTGCCTGCGGCCCGAGAGCCGCTCGACGAGTTCGTCGTCGTCCGCTTCGAGCACGATCACCATGTCGAGCTCCTCACCGATGTCCTCCAGCGCTTCGTCCAGCGCCCTGGCCTGCTCCTGGGTACGCGGGAAGCCGTCCAGGATCCAGCTATCGTTCTCGTCCAGGTAGGGCTTCGTCATGTCGATAATGATCTCATCGGGGACCAGCTCGCCCTTGTCGCTGTACTCCTTTATCTTCTGCCCGAGCTCGGTCTCGCTCTTAATCTCGCTGCGCACGAGGTCGCCGGTCTCGATGTGCGTCGCGCCCGTCTCTTCCTCGAGCTTCGCCGCCTGGGTCCCCTTGCCGGCCCCCTGCGGGCCCATGAGTATCACCCTCACTACCTCTGCCTCCTCTTCAAAAACCCTTCGTAGTTGCGCATCATCAGCTGGCTCTCGAGCTGGCGCACCGTATCTAGCGAGACGCCGACCACGATCAGCATCGACGTACCACCCAGGAAGATCTGGTTAGGCAGGTCCAGCCCGGCGGTAATGAAGTACGGCATGACCGCTATCGCCGCCAGGAAGATAGCCCCGAAGAGCGTGATCCTGGTGAGCACGGTGTTCAGGTAGACCGCCGTCGGCTGCCCCGGGCGTATCCCCGGGATGTACCCTCCGCTCTTCTTCAGGTTGTCCGCGTGCTCTATCGGGTTGAACTGCACCGCCGTATAAAAGTACGTGAACATCAGAACCAGGAGAGCGTACAGAACAAGGTACGGCGCGTTCCCCGGCGCGAAGAAGTTCGCGGCGCGTCCCAAAATGGAGTTGGGGTCGTTCCCGGCGAACTGGGTGAGGATGACCGGGAAGATCAAGAGGGAGGAGGCGAAGATGATCGGGATGACCCCCGCCATGTTCACCTTCAGCGGCAGGTAGGTCGTGCCGCCCTGGCTCATGCGCCTACCGACCTGCCGCTTGGCGTAGGTGATCGGGATGCGGCGCTGCCCCTCGTTGACGAAGACAATACCGGCGATGATGAGTACCGCCAGCAGACCCAGGATGACCATGTTCAGGACGTTCCCGCTCTCGAAGAGGGTCCGGACCGCCGACGGCGCCTGCGAGAGGATAGCCGCCGAGATGATGAGCGAGATGCCGTTCCCGAGACCCCGCTGGGAGATGAGCTCCCCGAGCCACATTATGAGCATCGTCCCTGCTGTGAGCGTTATGACGATCAGGTAGCTGTCGATCACCGTCGCCTCGGTCAGGACGCCCGGGAACGCCTGCCCGTTGCGGAAGAACAGGAGCATCGCGAGCGACTGGACCAGCGCCAGCCCCAGAGTAAAGAAGCGGGTGTACTGCGTGATCTTGGCCTGCCCCGTCTCGCCCTCCTTGGCGAGCTCCTGCAACCTCGGAATGGCGACCGTCATGAGCTGCATCACGATCGACGCCGTGATGTACGGCATGATCCCCAGCGCAAACACCGACAGCTGGTTGAAGGCACCCCCGGTAAAGACCCCGAAGAGGCCCGTGATCGCGTTCCCGCTTGTATCGAGACCGCTGCCGAGGGCCTCCCGGTTCACGCCCGGTAGGGGAACGTGGGACCCGAGCCGGTACAGCATCAGGATGACCGCCGTGAAGAGAAGTTTGCGCCGGAGCTCCGGGACGCGCCAGGCGTTTCCTAACGCTTTTAGCATCTCATCGCTCCAATACCTCGACGCTCCCGCCGGCCGCCTCTATCTTCTCCCTCGCGGACCTCGAGAAGGCGTGCGCCCGCACTGTGACGGCCCGTCCGATCTCCCCATCCCCGAGGATCTTGACCATCTCCTCCTTCTTCCGGACCACCCCGGCCGCCTTGAGCTCCTCGACGCCTATCTCGTCGCCCGAGAGCTCCGAGAGCTCCCCGACGTTGACGGGCGCGTAGACCTTGGGACGAACAACGGTGTGCCGTCCACGCGCCATGCCCTTGAGGCGCGGCAGCCGGCGTTGCAGCGGCATCTGTCCGCCCTCGTAAGTCGTGTGAGCCCCCGACCCGGAGCGAGCCCCGGCCCCCTTGTGGCCGCGGCCGCTGGTCTTGCCATTCCCCGAGCCCGTGCCCCGACCCAGCCGCTTGCGCGACTTCGTCGAGCCAGGGGCCGGGGAGAGTTCGTTCAGCCTCACTACTCCTCCACCTCCTCGACCTCTACCAGGTGCCTGACCTTATGGATCATACCGCGCACCTGCGGCGTGTCGCCATGCACCCGCGAGTCGCGTATGCGCTTCAGGCCCAGAGCCCGGACCGTCTTCTTGTGCTTCCCCAGCGAGCCGATAACGCTCTTGGTCTGCGTGATCTTCAGGGGGCTCATAGCGTGATCTTCACCCCCCGCGCTTGCTCGATGGCGGCCTTGGAGCGCAGGCTCCTCAGCCCCTGTTCCGTCGCCCGAACCAGGTTGACGGCGGTCGTAGAGCCCAGGGCCTTCGTGAGCACGTCCCTTACCCCGGCGAGCTCCAGCACCGCGCGCACGGCGCCGCCCGCGATAACCCCCGTACCCTCGGAGGCGGGTTTGAGCATCACCGACGAGCTCTCGAACTTGCCCAAGATCTCGTGCGGGATGGTCGTATCGCGCATCGGCACGTCGAACATATCACGCTTGGCCCTGTCTTGGCCCTTGGAGATGGCCACCGGGACCGTGTTCGCCTTGCCCAGGCCCACGCCTACCCTCCCCTTGCCGTCGCCGACAACCACCAGGGCGCTGAAGTTGAAGCGCCGGCCGCCCTTGACGACCTTGGAGACGCGCCGGATCTCGACTACGCGATCCTGGAGATCGGAGCCTCCATCCCGGTCGCGCCCGCGACCGCCGCGGCCGCCGCGGGGGCCCCCGCTGCTGTCGCGGCCTATGCTGGTGCCGCCTCCACCCCGGCCGCCCCCACGGGAGTCCATGCCCCCGCCGCGGCTCGTGCCGGAGGGACCCTGCCCTCTACTGCTACCTCGTCCCAAAACCAGATCCTCCTAAACTAAAGTTCGAGTCCGCCGGAGCGTGCGCCCTCCGCGAGCGCCGCGACCCGGCCGTGGTACTTGTTACCGCCGCGGTCAAAGATCGCGGTCTCTATCCCGGCGTCGCCGGCCCTGTTGGCTAGGAGCTCGCCGACCTGGCGCGCCGCGTCCGTGCGGTTCTCCGCCCCATCGACCTCGCGCGAGTCCGCTGCCACGAGCGTGTTGGCCTCGAGGTCGTCTATCAGCTGGGCGTAGATGTGGACGTTCGACCGGTAGACGGAGAACCTGGGGCGCTCCGCCGTCCCGAATATCTTGCGCCGTATGCGACCCCTGCGCCTGTTCTTCTGGCCCCTCTTGTCCAATACCGGCATAAAACCTCCTACTATCCGGCCTTGCCGACTTTGCGCCGGATCTGCTCGTCGCTGTAGCGGATGCCCTTGCCCTTGTACGGCTCCGGCGGCCTGACCTTCCGGATCTCCGCCGCCTGCTGGCCGACCCGCTGCTTGTCTATGCCGCGCACCACTATAGTCGTCGCGTTCGGCATCTCGAAGTCTATACCTTCGCGCGGGGTTACCGTGACCGGGTGCGAGTAACCTACCTGCAGGTTGATGTCCTGCCCCTGCAACGCCCCCCGATACCCGACGCCCTGTATCACCAGCGTCTTCTCAAAACCGTCCGTAACGCCGGTGACGGCGTTCTGGAGCAAGGACCTCGTAAGCCCGTGCATCGCCTTGTGATCCGGCGAGTCCGAAGCCCGCTCTAAAGCGAGGCTGCCGTCCTCCTGCCTGATCTCGACGCCCCGGCCTACAGGCACCGTGAGCTCGCCCCTTGGACCCTTGACCGTGATGGTCTGGCCGGAGACGTATATCTCCACGTTGTTCGGCACCTCGACGGGCGCCCTACCGATTCTGGACATTCCTCAATTCCTCCTAGTAGACGAAGCAGAGAACCTCGCCGCCGATGCCGGCCCTGCGAGCCTCGTGGTCGGTGAGGATGCCACGCGAGGTCGAGAGGATCGCCACCCCGAGACCGTCGAGAACGCGCGGGATGCTCGCCTGCTTGCGGTATACACGCCGCCCGGGCCGGCTCATGCGCCTCAAGCCCGTAATAGCGCGCCGTCCGTCGGGGTCGTACTTCAGTTCGATGACGAGCTTCTTCTCCGCGCCCGCGCCCCTCTCCGAATAGTCGTTGATGTAGCCCTGCTCCTTGAGGATGCGGGCCACCTCGACCTTCATCTTCGAGTGCGGCATCTCGGCCGCGTCGTGCTTGGCCATCTGCGCGTTGCGGATCCTGGTCAGGAAATCCGCTATCGGATCGTTAACCGCCATACGCCTACCAACTCGCTTTCGTGACGCCCGGGATCTTCCCCTCGTGCGCCAACTCCCTCAAGCAGATCCTGCACAGCCCGAACTTCCGGTAGTATCCCTGCGCCCGGCCGCACCGCTGGCACCGGTTGTACTCCCTGACCTTGAACTTCTGCGGCTTCTGCTGCTTTACCAACAAAGCTTTTCTCGTCATATAACTCTCCTAGCTCTCCCGGAACGGCATGCCCAACATCCGCAGAAGCTCCCGGGCCTCCTCGTCGGTCTCCGCCGTCGTCACCACCGCCACGTCGAGGCCGCGCGTGGCGTCTATCGAGTCGTAGGAGATCTCCGGGAAGATCGTCTGCTCTCTCAAACCCAGCGCGAAGTTTCCCCGCCCGTCGAAGGAGCGGGGGCTGATCCCCCGGAAGTCCCTCACGCGCGGCAGCGCGATCGAGACCAGCCTGTCGAGGAACTCCCACATCCGCTCGCCGCGGAGGGTGACCCTCGCCCCGACCGGCATGCCGTCCCGGATCTTGAACCCCGCTATGCTCTTCCTCGCACGCCTCACCTGCGCCTTCTGGCCGGTGATCCTGGACAGATCCTCCATCGCGCCGTCGAGCGCCCGGCTGTTCTGCACGGCCTCCCCGACGCCCATGTTCACCACGATCTTCTCGAGCCCGGGTATGCGCATCGGGTTCTGTATCTCGAACCTATCCTTCAAGGCCGGGGCGACCTCCTCCCGGTACCTGTCCTTTAACCTAGCCATCTATATCCTTCCCGGATTTCTTGCTCACCCGGATCTTCTCTCCCGAGTCCGTGAACCTGTACCCCACGCGGGTCGGCTCCCCGGAGTCCGGGTCCACGATCATCACGTTCGAGACGTGTATCGGGGCCTCGAAGGTGAACAGTCCCTCCTGGTTGTTCTGGCTCGGCCTGGCGTGGCGCGTCCTTTCGTTCACACCGCTCACGACGACCCGGCCTTTGGCCGGTTCGACCCGCTCGACCTCGCCGCGCTTGCCCTTCTCCTTGCCGGAGATCACGACGACCGTGTCCCCGCGCTTTATTTTGAGACCCATCTTCTACAGCACCTCCGGAGCGAGCGAGATTATCCTCGTGTAACCCTTATCCCTGAGCTCGCGGGCGACGGGGCCGAAGATGCGCGTCCCACGCGGGGCCCCGTCGTTGTTGATGATGACGCCCGCGTTCTCGCCGAACCGTATGTACGACCCGTCGTCCCTGCGCGTCTCTTTCTTCGTCCTGACCACGACGGCCTTGACGACCTCGCCCTTGCGGACCCCGCCGCCCGGCGTCGCCTCCTTTACGGTCGCGACGATCACGTCGCCGACCCCCGCGTTCCGCCTCTTGGAGCCGCCGAGGACCCGGATGGTCAAGATGCTTCTCGCCCCCGAGTTGTCGGCCACCCTCAATCGTGTCTCATTCTGGATCACTACTCGGCCCTCGATATGATGTTCCCGAGACGCCACCGCTTGCGCGCCGAGATCGGCCGGGTCTCGATGATCCTCACGGTATCCCCGACGCGCGCCGCGTTCTGCTCGTCGTGTACCATGAAGCGCTTGGAGCTCTTCACGCGCTTCTTGTACTTCGGGTGCCTGACTAGCGTCTCGACCGAGACGACCGCGGTCTTCTGCGGCTTATCCGAGACCACCATCCCGACTCGCTCCTTGCGGCTGCCGCGAGTGGGGTCGCTCTGTATCGAGCCCTCATCCTGATCGAGCGCCGGACCCTTGACCGCGCCCGTGTCGAGGCCGGCCTCGACGGGCTCTCCTTCGAAGGTCCCACCCTCGACGATCTCTTCCTCGGCTACCCCGTCCTGTGTCTCTTCTCTTTTCTCTCTCTCTTCCGTCACTGTGCGTTCTCCCGCTGTTTCTGGTTCAGGACGGTCAGGAGCCGGGCGATGTTCCTCCGGACCTCCTTGAGCTGTCCCGTGTTCTCCAACTGACCCGTCGCGTGCTGGAAGCGCAGGTTAAAGAGCTCCCGACGCGTCTGGGCGACGCGCTGCTGAAGCTCCTCTACGTCCAGCTCGCGCACCTCCGCGACGTTCACGTCTGCGCACCTCCCCGGACCAGGAAGCGGGTCTTTATGGGGAGCTTCTGGGCGGCGAGCATCATGGCCTCGCGCGCCAGGTCCTCGTTGACCCCGCTCATCTCGAACATGACGCGACCAGGCTTGACGACGGCGACGTAGCCCTCGGGGCTACCCTTACCGCTGCCCATCCGCGTCTCGGCCGGCTTTTTGGTCACCGGCTTGTGGGGGAAGATGTTGATCCAGACCTTCCCGCCGCGCTTGATCTTCCTGGTCATCGCGATACGGGCGGCCTCTATCTGGCGGTTGGTGATCCAGGACGCCTCGAGCGCCTGCAGCCCGTACTCGCCGAACTGCACCTCGGTACCGCCCTTGGCCTGGCCCCGCATCCGGCCCCGGTGGGGCTTTCTGTACTTTAGCTTCTTGGGTACCAGCATCTGCTACCGTCCCCTTCTCGTCTCTTCTTCCTCGTGGATCCCGTGGTTGATCCAGACCTTCACCCCGATCTGGCCCATCTGGGTCTCGGCCTCCCTGAAACCGTAGTCTATGTCCGCGTCGAGCGTGTGCAACGGCACCCGACCCTCGCTGATGGTCTCGGACCGGCTCATCTCGATGCCGCCCAGACGTCCACCGCACTGGATCCTGGCGCCCTCGGCCCCGCTGCGCATCGCGCTCGTCAAGGCCCGCTTCATCGTCCGCCGGAACGCCGCCCTGCCTTCGAGCTGCTCGGCGATGGACTCGGCCACGAGCGCGGCGTTTAGCTCCGGGCGCGAGACCTCGCGCACGTTGACCTGCACCTTCTTTCTGGTGAGGCGCTCGAGCTCGCTCCTCAACGCGTCCACCTCGCTACCGCCCTTGCCGATAACGATGCCGGGGCGAGCGGTGTGGATGTCCACCGCGACCTCGCCCTGCTCGGCGGCCTTGCGTATGGTGATGTTCGCTATGCCCGCCCGCGAGAGCTTCTTCTCGATGTGCTCCCGGATCTTGAGATCCTCGCCGAGAAGCTCAGCGAAGTCCCGGTCGGAGTACCAGCTGCTCTTGAAGTCTACCTTCTCGCCCTTGCGCTTGACCCCGAGCCTGAAGCCCTCCGGGTGTACTTTTTGTCCCATCTACTCTTCCTCCTCGCCCTCGGGCGTGTCTACGGTGACCGCGGCGCCCAAGGGGGGCTCCAGCTCGACCGTGATGTGGCTGGTCCGCTTGCGGATCATGGTAGCCCGACCCATAGCCCGCGGCCGGTACCGCTTTATGGTTGGTCCCTCGTCCACCCTGACGGTCTTGACTCGCAGCTCGTCGAGGTCCGCGTCCGAGTTGTGCTCGGCGTTCGCGGCGGCACTGTTGAGCACGCCGCCGAGGATCTGGGCGGCCCGCTTGTTGGTGAACTGCAGGAGCGAGACCGCCTCCGGGTAGCTCTTGCCCCGGACCTCGTCCGCGACGAGGCGTGCTTTGCGGGGCGCGATGCGCACGTACTTGGCGACGGCTCTCATCTGCGCCTCGCGGTACGGTCGCTCTTTACGTGGGTGCGGAACGTTCGCGTCGGGGCGAACTCGCCGAGCTTGTGGCCGACCATGCTCTCCGTGCAGTACACGGGCACGTGCTTGCGCCCGTCGTGTACGGCGACGGTATGGCCGACGAACTCCGGGTAAATCACCGACGCCCGGCTCCACGTCTTGAGCATCCTGCGCTCGTTGTTCTCGTTCATGCGGAGGATGCGCTCCATAAGACGCTCCTCGACGTAAGGCGGCTTCTTCGACGACCTCGTCACCTAGCGCCTCCTTCCTTTCCTGCGTCGCCGGACGATCATCGCGTCCGACCTCTTGTGCTTCTTCCTCGTAGGAGAACCCAACGTCGGCTTGCCCCACGGTGTGACCGGCGACCGGCCCGGCGTGCTCTTGCCCTCGCCGCCACCGTGCGGGTGGTCCACCGGGTTCATGACGGTACCCCTTACAGTGGGGCGCACGCCCAAGTGCCGCTTGCGGCCAGCCTTGCCCAACCGCACGTTCTGGTGCGACTGGTTCCCGACGACGCCCACGGTCGCCCGGCACTCGCCCCGGACCCTGCGACGCTCGCCGCTGGGCAGCCGTAGCGTGACGTAGGCGCCCTCGCGGGCGGTGATCTGGGCGCTGACACCAGCGCTCCGGGCCATCTGCGCCCCTTTACCGGGCTCGAGCTCCACGTTGTGTATCACCGTACCGACCGGGATCCGGTTCAGGGGCAAAGCGTTGCCCACGTCCACCTCGGCGTCGGGACCGCTCTCGACGATGGAGCCCACCGTCAGGTTGCGCGGCGCGAGGATGTATCGCTTCTCACCGTCGTGGTAGTGCAACAGCGCGATGTTCGCCGAGCGGTTCGGGTCGTACTCGACCGCCGCGACCGTCGCCGGAACGCCGTCCTTGTCGCGCTTGAAGTCTATGAGCCGATAGCGCCGCTTGTGCCCGCCACCGATGTGGCGGGTGGTAATGCGGCCGTTGTTGTTCCGCCCACCCGTCTTGTGGAGCTTGGTGAGTAGTTTCTTCTCCGGCTTCTCCCTCGTCACCGACTCGCGCGTCAAGACCGAGGAGTTCCTCCGGCCCGCGGTCATCGGCTTGTAACGTCGTGCAGGCACCCTAGACCCCCTCGAACAACTCTATGCGCTCGCCCTCGGCGAGCCGGACCACGGCCTTTTTCCAGGTCGCCGTCCGGCCCCGCAAGAGGCCCTGGCGCTTCGGTTTACTCTTCACGTTCGCCGTGTTCACCTTGTAGACCCTCACGTCGAACGCCTCCTCGATGGCGCGCTTTATCTGGTTCTTATTAGCCCGCTTGTCCACCTGAAACGTGTACTGGTTCTCCGTCTCGATCAGGTTGTAGCTCTTCTCGCTTATGACCGGCTTGATGATTACCTGGTGCGGATCCATACCTAACTAATCCTCCCGATTCCCGACGAGCTTCTCGTACGCCGCCCGCGAGAACACGACCTCCCGCGCACGCAGAAGCTCGTAGACCCCGTACTCGTAGGGTCTCACGACCGTCACCCGCGGCAGGTTTCGGAAGGAGAGCTCCGCGTGCTCGTCGCTATCGGTGACGACCACCAGGGTAGGTCCTTCGAGCTCCATCCTCTCCATGAGCTCCCTGGCCTGCCTGGTCGACGGCCCGTCGAAACCCAGCGAATCGAGCACGTAAAGCTCGCCGTCGTTGGCCTTCGCCGAGAGCGCCCCATGGAACGCCGCCCGGGCCTCCTTGCGGTTTATGCGCTTGTGGGAGCGGTCGTCCTTGGGCTTGGGACCGCCCCAGGTGCCACCGCCGACGCGGTTCGGGGGCTTTATATCGCCCGCGCGAGCGCGGCCGGTGCCCTTCTGGCGATACAGCTTGCGGCCCGAGCCCACGATCTCGCTGCGGCCCTTGGTCGAGGCCGTAAAGCGCCGCCGTGCGTCGAGCTCGGCGACTACTGCGCGGTGTATGACGTGCTCCTTCGGCTCGGTCTCGAAGAGCGGACCGCTCAAGTCCAGGTCCGACCGCTCGCCGCTCCCGGCGTCGAAGAGGTGTGCTCTTGCCACCCTACTCACCCGCCTTCCGGATCTTGACGACCGAGCCCTTGCCGCCCGGCACCCCGCCGCGCACCCAGAGCTCGTTGTTCTCGGCGTCGACGGCGACGACCTGCAGGTTCTTGACCGTGACGCCCGCGTTTCCCATCTGCCCCGGCATCTTCTGCCCCGGGAAGATCCTCGCAGGGTCCGCCGAAGCCCCGACGGAGCCCGGCTGGCGGACGTTGTGCGACCCGTGCGAGACCGGCCCCCGATGGAAGCCGTGACGCTTTATGGTCCCCTGGAAGCCCTTGCCCTTTGAGGTAGCGGTGACGTGTACCTTGTCTCCCTCGTCGAAGACGTCGGCCCCGATGGTTCCGCCGACCTCGCCGGAAACGTCGCGCAGCTCCTTGAGGTGGCGACGCGGTGGGACCTCGTGCTTCTCGAACTGGCCCGCTTGTGGCCTGTTTACCTTGCGCGTCGGCACCATCCCGAAGCCCACCTGGACCGCGTCGTAGCCGTGCTCGTCGGCGGTCTTTACAGCCGTGACGAAGTTCGGCTCCACCTCGATCACGGTCACGCTCACGAGCGTGCCGTCGTCCTGGAAGGCCTGGGTCATGTGCTTCTTGCGTCCGAATACAGCCGTCGCCATGCTAGGTCGCCTTTATCTCGATGTTCACGCCGGCCGGGAGGTCCAGACGCTGCAAGCTGTCGACCGTCCGTGGCGTCGGCTGCTGGATGTCGATGAGCCGCTTGTGCGTGTGCAGCTTGAAGTGCTCGCGCGAGTCCTTGTCCTTGAAGGGACCCCGGATCACCGTGTAGACGCTCCGCTTCGTCGGCAGAGGGACGGGGCCGAAAACAAAGGCCCCAGTCCGCTCCGCCGTCTCCACTATCGACTTCGCCGTCTTGTCTATGACCTCGTGGTCGTAAGCCTTGAGCTTTATCCTGATCTTGGATACGGCCATAAAGCTACTCCACAATCTCGGTGACGACGCCTGCGCCAACCGTCCTGCCACCCTCCCGTATCGCAAAGTTCAAACCCTCGTCCATCGCTATTGGACTTATAAGCTCCACGTTCATCACCGTGTTGTCCCCTGGCATCACC
>JAIVIG010000090.1 GCA_020200675.1 Actinomycetota bacterium | reverse complement strand
ATCGACGAGCACCGCGGCGGCGCGGCCGGGGTGTAGAAACGATAGAGACCGTGGCTCGAAGGTAGCGCTGGGAATTAGCCGCTCGACGAGCCCCTTCGCCTCGAAGAAGCCCGCCGTGAAGGCCGGGACGTTCCAGCCCGGCGGGTAGATGGTTCCCGCGAGGAGGCCCGCGACATTCTCCTTCTCCTCGACGCCCGTGAGTAGGTCCGCCCGCACCTCCGCGTCAAGGCCGGTCTCTCCGCGCAGGCGGTACCGGAGGGCGTACTCGCGTATACCTTCGGGCTGCTCTACGGGTTCGAAGACGTGTCCGATCTCGAAGACTGCGCCGCCGCGGGCTCCGAAGGAACGGTTGTAAGCCGTGGCGTCGAGGAGGCCGGGCAGGAGCGTGGTGCGGAGGTTAGCCGCCTCCGCGCTCAGCGGATTTTGCAGCTTTAACGGTTTCTGTCCTGCGTCTCCGTTCTCGAGGCCGAGATCCCGGTACCAGCGGTCCGGTCCGAACGGGTAGGTCACGGCCTCGGCGAGACCGAGGTCCGCCAAAAGGTGCCGGAGGTGCCGGAGCTTCTTCTGCGTAGAAGTCAATCCTCCGGGCTGCGGGACGCCCGGGAGTCTTTCGGGCACGTTCTCGAGGCCGACGAGGCGCCCGACCTCTTCGATCAGGTCCGCCTCGCGCTCGAGGTCCCGGCGGAAGGTCGGCACGGTGGCGCGGAGACGGCCGTTCTCATGCTGGACCTCGCAGCCCAAGAGCTCGAGCCTCTCCGCGGCCTCGCCTTCGTCCACCGGCATCCCGAGCAACAACTCGGCGCGAGAGAGGCGGAGCGGCACTTCCCAAGGCGTTACGGGGTTGGGGTAGTGGCTGAGGGTGTCGGGGGCGGGTTGGCCGAGCGGGTGCTCCGCAAGCAGGCCGACGACGCGTTCCATCGCGTATGAGACCATGTTCGGGTCGAGGCCACGCTCGAAGCGCCCGGAGGCGTCGGTGCGTAAGCCAAGGCGCTGGGAGGTCTGCATGATGTTGCGACCATTGAAGGTAGCGACCTCCACGAGCACGTCCGTCGTCTCGTTGCTGACCTCGGCCTCTTCCGCGCCCATGACACCGGCGATGACGAGCCCGCGCTCCTCGTCGGCGATGAGGAGCATCTCCTCGTCCAGCTGCCGGGTGGTTCCGTCGAGCAGGGTAATTTTCTCGCCGGGATGCGCCCGCCGTACTACGATGCCGTCGCGGACCCTTGCGGCATCGAAGGCGTGGATGGGCTGGCCGGTTTCGAGCATCGCGTAGTTCGTGGCGTCCACGATAGCGTTGATGGGACGCATCCCGGCGGCGTAGATGCGGCGCCGCATCTCCAGCGGCGCCCTCTCGCCCGGCGGAACGTTGGAGACCCGGCGCAGGTCGTAGCGAGGGCAGAGGTCTTCGGCTTCGACCCGGAGGGAGTAGGCTTTGGTAGGCTCTCCGGTCGGCTCGAAGCGTGGCTCGGGGATGCGAAAGGTAGTCTTCAAGATGGCGGCGAGCTCGCGGGCCACCCCGATCATGCCCCACAGGTCCGGCCGGTTGGGGTTCACGTCTAGCTCCAGGACCGTCTCCCCGGCCGGGAAGTAGTCCGAGAGCGGCCGCCCGACCTCGTAGTCTCCTTCGAGGATGAGAATGCCGCCGTGATCGTTGGAGATGCCGAGCTCGCGCTCGCTCATCATCATCCCGTACGACTCGAGGCCACGCAGCTTCGCCTTCTCGAGCTGGCGGCCGTCGGCCAACGTGCTGCCGGGCAGTACGACGGAGACGCGGGCGCCGGGGTAAGGGTTTGGGGCGCCGGCGACGATCTGGACCTCCCGCCCGCCGAGGTCCACCTTCGCCACGTTGAGCCGGTCGGCGTTCGGGTGCGGGCCGAACTCGACCACCTCGCCCACTACTACCTCGCCGTCTACGACGCCTAAGTGTTCGACGCCGTCGACCTCCTGGCTACGCAGGGAGAAGAGTTCGACCAATTTTTCCTTCGAAAGATCGAAGTCTACGTACTCGCGGAGCCAACTGAGCGGAACGCGCAAAGGTATTCCCTTCTCGAACTAGAACTGCTGCAGAAAGCGGAGGTCGCCCTCGAAGAAGAGCCGCAGGTCGGGGACGCCGTACTTGACCATCGCCATACGGTCGGGGCCCATCCCGAAGGCGAAGCCGGTGTACTCCTCAGGGTCGTAGCCGACCTCCGTAAGAACCGCGGGATCGACCATACCGGCGCCGAGCATCTCGATCCAGCCGGCGCCCCTGCAGACCTTGCAGTTCGGGTCGCTACCGCCGCAGGCGAAGCAGCTCACGTCGAGCTCCACCCCCGGCTCGACGAACTGGAAGTAGCTCGGCCTCAGCCTGACGCTAACGTCCTCGCCGAAGACGTGTCGGGCCATCGCCGCGAGCGTCCCCTTGAGGTGCCCCAGGTTGAGCCCCCTGTCCACCGCCAGACCCTCGATCTGGTTGAACATCGGGGTGTGTGTCGGGTCCGAATCACGCCGGTAGGTCCGTCCCGGGCAGACCACGTATACCGGCGGTTCCTGGAAGAGCATCGTCCGGATCTGGACCGGCGAGGTGTGCGTCCGCAAGACGAGCCCCTCGTCGATAAAGAAAGTATCCTGCATCCCGCGCGCCGGATGGCCGGGCGGGATGTTCAAGGCGGTGAAGTTGTAGTAGTCCGTCTCGACCTCCGGCCCCTCGGCAACCCTGTACCCAAGACCCACGAAGAAGTCCACGACCTCGTCGATGACGCGCAACGAGGGATGCAGGCTGCCTTTCGGGTAAGGCACACCGGGGAGCGTGACGTCCACGGCCTCCGAACCGAGGCGCTCCTCGCGCTCGGCGGCGGCGAGATTTTCGAGGCGTGCCGACAGGGCGGCTTCGATCTCTCCCGTAGCCCTGTTCGCGGCCCCGCCGACCTCGCGGCGTTCCTCAGGGGAGAGATCCCGGATGCTCTTCTTTATCTCGGTGAGTTCGGCAGAGCGTCCAAGGTATCTTACGCGAACGGTCTCGAGATCGGAGGTCGAATCCGCCGAGGCGACGGCGGAGAGGGCCTCCTCGCGAAGCGCTTCTATACGGTCTACCGGCGTCATCAAGGCGAAGATGGTCGCTCTCCGCCGTGAGGGACCGCCGCGGTCGCGGTGAACCCCGAAGCCTCCGCCTTTTTGAGAAACGGGAGGGAGAGGACTTCCCGGGCTATCGGGGCGTGGAAGATCGAACCCATCGTGGCACGCACGGTCTTGGGATTGTAGAGGTCGGCGGTATCCGTCGAGAGGGCGACGCCGGCCCCGAAGGCGTGGGCGGTGCGGATCACGGTACCAACGTTGCCCGGGTCCTGGACGCCGTGCAACAAGACGATCCGTTCGCTCTTCTCTAGCAGTTCCGCTGCGGGCACGTCGAGAAATGGGAAGACGGCGACTGGGCCGGTCGGGGTGGTGAGCGTCGAGAGCCTCTTTACGGCGTCGAGGTCGGTGAGGAGGTGTTCGGGCGGTGTTGGGGCTTCTTCTACGAGGCTCTGCCCCTCGGCGAGGAAGAGGCGATCGGCCTCGCGGTGCTTCTTTTGCTTGAGCTTGGCGAGACGTTTGAGGGTTGCGTTCGAGTAGGTCACACGTCCGCGGGGTCTAGCTTATCGAGCTCCTTCTTCGGACCTCCGACGACTAGGATGTCTCCCTCCTGTAGAGGCGTCTCGGGTTGCGGTAGGGTGCCGCCCTTCTCTCGGCCTTTGATCGCCAGCACCGTCAGGTCTTTCTTGCGGTGGAGCTGGAGATCCGCGAGGGACTTGCCGATCCAGGATTGGGGGGCCTCTATCTCGATGAGGGCCTCGTCTTCCCCGAGCTCCAGGTAGTCCTGGATACCGGGCAAGGACATCTGGCGCGCGAGGAACTCGCCGAACTCTTTCTCCGGTTGGATCACGTGGTCCGCCCCGACCCTCTCGAGCACCCGGGCGTGGAGGTCGTTGTTGGCCCGAGAGAAGATCATCGGTACCCCGAGGTCTTTGAGTATGAGGGTGACGAGCACGCTGGACTGGATGCTCTCACCGATCACGACCGCCGCCCCGTCGAACCGGTCGAGCCCGAGGTCGCGCAAGACCGAGTCCTCCGTGGCGTCCGCCGCGACCAGGCTGGCGCCGGGCAACTCGTCCGAGAGGTCCTGGATCCGGTCTCCATCGCAGTCGATACCCAGGACGTCGTGCCCCAGAGAGTCGAGGGTCCTCACCAGGGACGCACCGACCCTGCCCATTCCTATAACGGCAAACTGTTTGCTCAAATCTTCACCCTACCGCTATGTCTTCCTGCGGGTAGGCGTACCCCCTCGGCTTCCGGGCCGAGAGCGCCAGGACCAGGGTTATCGGCCCTACCCGCCCGAAAAACATTACCCCTATCACGACCAGTTTAGCGAATGTCGAAAGTTCCTGCGAGACTTGCATGCTGAGCCCCACCGTCCCGAAGGCGCTCGTAATCTCGAAGATGGCCGGCACGAGCCTCAAGCCGTCGGAGACCATGATCGCGAGCGTCGTGACGATGACAACGAGCGCCGAGATGGAGAGGACCGCGAGCGCCTTCTGCACGAGCCCCCTGGGCACCTGGCGCCCGAAGGCGCTGACCTCCTCCTGACCTCGCGCCTGCGCGAGCAGGACGAGCACCAGGAGCGCAACGGTCGTGACCCTTATGCCCCCACCAGTCGAGGCCGGCGCCGTTCCGACGAACATCAGCCCGATCTGTAGAAACAGGGTGGACTCGTACATCTGGGAGTAGTCCACGGTCGAGAACCCCGCCGTCCGCGGCGTCACCCCTTGAAAGAGGGCCATCCACAGCCGCGTCCCGATCGGGTTACCCTCCAAGGTGGCGGGGTTCGTCCACTCGAGCAAGGCAACGCTGAGGACCCCGATCAGGATGAGCACCGCCGTGGTGAGGAGGACGAGCTTGGAGTGCAGCGTAAGCCGCCGCATCTCCCGGTAGTGGTAGAGGTTGACGAGGACCGGAAAACCCAGGCCCCCGAGGATTATGAGCGCGACGATCGCCAGGTTGACGGCCGCGTCGCCTGCGAAGGGAGAGAGATCCCCGTCCGGCAGAGTACCAAAGCCGGAGTTGCAGAAGGCCATCTAGGGTAGTGAACGTCATGAGCCCCAAGCCCCCGACCTGTATGAGCGCCATGACCACGATGCTCCCGAAGTGCGTGAACGTCTGCGAGAACTCCACCGAGGAGAGCCCCGTAACGCTCGCGGCGCTGACCGAAACGAAAAGGGCATCCACCCAGGAGATACCTCCGTAGGTGGACGCCGGTAGTTTTAATAGAACGGCTCCGAGGCCCATGAACACCGCGAACCCGAGGACGATCAGGCGCGGAGCGGAGAGCCTCCGAAACAACGTTTAGAAAGCCAGAGTCCTAGCCGGCCTTCCCACTCTCTTCTTCGGCGGTTTTCTCCACGTCGCCGACGGTGATACGCTCGTTAGCGCCGGTCCCCTCGACGGTGGCAAGGTCTATTTCAAGCTCTTCGGCCTTTCTTCGTGCGGCGTCGGTGGCATTAATCTCGCCGCCCTCCTCCTGGACGTCCTCGACCAGCACGCGACCCTCTGAGCCGGAGCCCTCGACATCAGCGAGGTCCACGTCCAACTCGTCGGCCTTGCGCTCGGCCGCCTCTGTAGCCTCCACCTCGTCGCCGTGCGAGGGACTACCAGCCCCGTTCTCCTGGGCGTGTCGCCCCTTGGCCTCCGACCGCTTCTCCCCAGAGCCTCCGTCCAGGGCGTCTTTGGCCTTTTGGACGACCGCGGCGAATACGGTGGGCTCGGTGGCGGCGAGATCCGCGAGTATCTTGCGATCGAGGTCTACCTCGGCGAGTCTGAGGCCGTTGATGAACTGCGAGTACGAGAGGCCGTGCTCGCGGGCGCCGGCGTTGATCCGTTGTATCCAGAGCGCCCGGAAGTCCCGCTTGCGCTGCTTGCGCCCAGCGTAGGCGTAGACCCCGCCCTTCCAGACCTGCTCTTTGGCTCGCTTGTACGAGCTCTTCTTCGTCCCCCGGAAGCCCTTGGCCTGCTCTAGGACCTTTCTGCGCTTCTTGCGGGCGTGGACGCTGCGTGCCGTGCGGGCCATCTAGCGCACCCCCAGCAGACGCTTGATGCGCTTCTCGTCGGACGGATGCACCGTGGTCTCGGTATTCAAGCGCCGCTTGCGCTTGGTGCTCTTCTTCTCCAGGATATGGTTGTGGCCGCTCCTGCGGCGTTTGATCCTGCCCTTTTTCGTGACCTCGAAGCGCCCCGAGGCGCCCTTATGGGTCTTCATCTTCGGCATGCGTCTCCTCCGCGTTTTCCTGTTCGTCTACGGATCGAGGCTCGCGGCACGGGAGTAGCCGTTTCGCCTCACAACTCGACGATCGCTATTGTAGCAAAGGGTTACGTTATCTGCGGGCGGCGCTCTCCTGAGGCTCGTTCCTGGCCTCGTCCCTAGCCTCGCCTCTCGGGGCGGCGTCCTTTCTTGGGGCCATGACCATAACCATGTTGCGCCCATCGAGGTTCGGCTGACTCTCGATGCGCCCGAGGTCTTGGAGGTCGTCCGCGAGCCTGCGCAGCAGTTTCTCACCCAAGTCCGGGTGCTGCACCTCGCGCCCTCGGAACATGATCGTTACCTTCACCTTGTCGCCGTGGCGCAGAAAGCGCTCGACGTGCCCGCGCTTGGTGTTGAAGTCGTTGTCGCCGATCTTCGGCCGGAGCTTTATCTCCCGGACGTTGATGTTGACCTGCTTCTTGCGAGCGGCCTTGCGGGCCTGTTCCTTCTGATACTTGTACTTGCCGTAGTCCATGATGCGGACCACCGGCGGGTCCGAGTTCGGCGCCACCTCGACGAGGTCGAGATCCTGCCTCTCGGCGTACTCCATAGCTTCTCTTATGTGCTTGATCCCCAGCTGTTCCCCACTCTCGGAGATGAGGCGTACCGAGCGGGCCCTTATCTGGCCGTTGATCCTTACTTCTTCTTCCGCGGCTACTTTAAACCACTCCTTCCGATACTGACTTTAGGGGGGCCGCCGAACCGTTGAGAGTTGCTTCTCGAACGAAGCATCGAACGGACGCGGACCCCAACCCACAACGTATATTATACCTCGCCACCCCTACCGGCGTCTATAAAAATCACGCTCCGCAACCTCCACCTGCATGCGCGCCGCGAACTCTTCGAGCTCCATCTCCTCCTGCGTTTTCTCGCCGCGCTTGCGGACGTTGACCGTCCCCTCCCCCGCCTCGGCGTCGCCGACGATCAGCAGGTACGGCACCTTCTGCCTGGCGTTCTCCCGGATCTTCTTCTGCATACTCATCAACGAATCGTCCACCTCGACCCGGAACCCCTCCGAAGAGAGCGCCTTTTGGACCTCGCGCGCGTACTCAAGGTGCCGGTCGGCGATCGGGATTACGACCGCTTGCACCGGCGAGAGCCATAGCGGGAAAGCGCCGCCATACTGCTCGATCAAAACCGCCATAAAGCGCTCCGTCGTCCCGGTGACCGCCCGGTGCACAAGAACCGGCGTGTGTGCGTTACCGTCCTCGCCGATGTACTCGCACCCGAGCCGGCCCGGCTGGATGAAGTCGACCTGGATCGTCGAGAGCTGCCACTCCCGGCCCAGCACGTCACTCGCCAGGAAGTCCGCCTTCGGTCCGTAGAACGCCGCCTCCCCAACCACGGGCTCGTAAATGATGCCGGACGCGTCGAGCGCGTCGCGGAGCGCCTGCTCGGCGCGCGCCCACTTCTCGTCGTCGGCCACGAACTTGTCCGAATCCGGGTCGCGTAGAGAGAGACGAACCCTGTAATCTTCGAACCCGTACGTGTCGAGTACCTCGCGGATTATTTCGAGGGCGCGAGCGAACTCTTCCTGGACCTGATCTTCGGTGCAAAACACGTGCGCGTCGTCCTGCGTGAGCGCACGCACCCGCGTGAGACCCGTCAGCACGCCGCTCTTCTCGTACCGGTAGAGCGTCGCGAACTCGGCATACCTAACCGGCAGATCCCGGTACGAGTGCGACTGCGTGTTGTAGAGCGTCATGTGGCTCGGGCAGTTCATCGGCTTGAGCCGATAGCGCGTCTCCCCATCGACCATCGGCGGGAACATGTCGTCCAGGTAGTGCTCCAGGTGCCCGCTCTTGGCGTAGAGTTGCTCGTTCGCCACGTGGGCGGTCCACACGTGCTCATAGCCGTATCGCGTCTGAACCTCGCGCACGTACTCCTCCATGAGGTGCCTGAGCATCTCGCCTTTGGGCAGAAAGAGCGGTATCCCGGCGCCTACGTCGGGCGAGAAGGTGAAGAGCTTGAGGTCCCGGCCGATCTTGCGGTGGTCGCGGGCCCTTGCCTCTTCGAGCCTCCGCTGGTACGCCTTTAGCTCCTTCTCCGTCGGCCAGGCGGTGCCGTAGATCCGGGTGAGCATCGGGTTGTTCTCGTCCCCGCGCCAGTAAGCGCCCGCGATGTTCTGCAACTGGAAAGCGCCTAACTTACCAGTGCTCGGGACGTGCGGACCGCGGCAGAGATCCACGAACTCGCCCTGGCGGTAGAGCGTGATGTCCCCGTCCTCCAGGTCGCAGACTATCTCCCACTTGTACGGGTTGTCCCGGTACAGTTCCTCGGCCTCGGCCTTCGAGATCTCCTCCCGCACGATCGGGAGATCCCGCTCGACCACCTCGCGCATCTTCTCCTCGATGCGCGGCAGGTCCTCATCGGTGATGCTGCCGTTGACCTCGATGTCGTAGTAGAAGCCGTTCTCTATGGGAGGACCGATGGTCAGCTTGCTGCCGGGATACAGCTCTAGTACCGCCTGCGCCATCGCGTGCGCCGTCGAGTGCCGCAACACCTCGAGCCCCTCGGCGGAGTCCTTCGTCACGACCGCGAAATCCCCGCCTCCGTCCAGCGGAGCGTCGAGGTCTATCAACTCGCCGTTGAGCTTCGCAACCACGGCGTCCCGGGCGAGCCGTTTGCCGATCTTCTCGGCCACGTCGCGCGCCTTCTCGCCGGGCTCTATCGGAAGTTCTCTGCCGTCGGGTAGCCTAACCGCAGCCATTTGCCTCCCTTCGATCGGCGCTGTCAGCCATCAGCTATCAGCCGTCAGCTAAACCGTACTAATGCGTTGCTCGTTGTCACTCGACGAACTACCAGAAAGATGCTACCAGGAATCGCGTCGTGTAACGCTGCCGGGGTGGAATCCGAGAAAGCTGATAGCTGAACGCTGAAGGCTAACCGCGGGGCCGAAGGCCCCTAAAGTGGGCGATAGTGGATTCGAACCACTGACCTCTTCCGCGTCAAGGAAGCGCTCTCCCCCTGAGCTAATCGCCCAATCGCCCTTATGTGATCGCCCAATCGCCCTTATGTGATGCCCTTCTCGCGTCCCTTTCGGGAGGTCCGAGAGGCGACACCCGGAATCGAACCGGGGTACAGGGTTTTGCAGACCCTTGCCTAACCACTCGGCCATGTCGCCAACGCGCCGGTGCCACCGGCCCGGGTCAGAGCGGAAGACGGGATTCGAACCCGCGACCCTCACCATGGCAAGGTGATGCTCTACCAGCTGAGCTACTTCCGCGTTGCTCAATGATAATTTAGCACGGTCCGCAACCGCTTACAAGCGCCCCGAACTTGCTTCGGAGCCGAAGGCTAACGCCTCCTCGTAGTAGCCGCGCAGCGCGGCCGTCGAGGCCTTCCAGTCGCGCTCCTCGGCCGCGGCCCGTGCTCTCAGGCCGAAGGATCGGCGCATCGTTTCGTCCTCGAGGAGGCGGCAGACGGCGGCCACGAACTCCTCGTCGGAGCCGGGTTCGTAGAGGAGGCCGTTTACATTTTCGGAGACGACCTCGTGGATGGCGCCGGTCCGCGCGGCGATCACCGGAAGGCCGGAGGCGAGGGCCTCTATCATGGCCATCCCGAGGGTCTCCGTGGTCGAGGGAAAGACGAAGAGATCGGCCGAGGCGTAGGCCGCCGCCAGGTCGTCGCCGGTGAGTAGGCCGGTGAAGACCGTTCGGGTGCCGGCGAACTTTCTCTCTAGCTCTTTCTGGATGGGGCCCTTGCCGACGATGGCGAGGCAGGTATCCGGGGCGGCGGACAGGGTGATCTTGAGGCGTTCGATGTCTTTCTCGGGAGCGAGGCGGCCGACGTAGAGGAGGATCCTGGCCTCCGGACGGCCACCGGAGAGCTTCTCACGCCACTCGCGAGTGGCGCGCGACGGGTGGAAGAGCCGGGCGTCCACACCCTGGGGCCAGAGGCGGAGGCGCTTTATACCTTCGCTCAGGAGGTAGTCGCGGGTCGCCTCGGAGGTGCAGAGGTTTATGCGAGCCCGATTGTGCCAGGTCCGCGTCCAGGAACGGGTCGCGTTCTCCATAAAGCCGAACCCGTAGAAGCGCGTGTAGGCCGCTACGTTCGTGTGGTAGGAGGCCACGAGCGGAACCCCGTTGCGCCGGGCGTAGAACGCCCCGCCGGGACCGAGTACGAACGGGTTTACCGCGTGGATGAGGTCCGGACCAAACCGGCTGAGGGCGCCCGTTGGGGTACCTGGGGGCGAAGACGAGTACCTCGTCCCCGCCCCGCCGCAACTCCTCGATCGTATGCCGCAGACGCGTCACCACGCCGTCCGTCGCCGGCAAAAAGGTCTCGGTGAAGAAGGCGATCCGCAACGCGGTCAGATCGGCGAAGGCTCTCGTTACCTGTAGTGGGGCCGGCGCCAGTCCACCTGCGGGACGAACGTCTCCGGGTGGATGCGGTCGCGGTTCTCCATCGCCGTGAGGAGTAGCCGTTCAACGGTCTCCTCGTTCAGGAGGTGCGGCTTCAGCCCCAGGTCCAGGAGCCGGGTGTTCGCCGCGTTGTAGTAGTGCGCCTCTTTCTCGACCCTGGGGTTGTTGAGATGAGCGAGCTTCGGTTCGAGGTCCAGGGTGCGCGCGACCTTTTCGACGAGGTGGGCCAGCTCCAGTACCGACCACTGCTCGGTGAACTGGTTGAAGACCCTGAACTCGCCTGGCCCGGGGGGATTGTTCGCGGCCAGTTCGATGCAGCGCACCGTATCCCGGATGTCAATGAAGCCGCGCGTCTGGCCGCCCTCGCCGTAGACCGTGATCGGGTTTCCCGAAGCGGCCTGGGCGCAGAAGCGGTTGAGCGCCGTACCAAAGATTCCGTCGTAATCATAGCGGTTCGTGAGCGCAGGATCTGAGGTGGTCTCCTCGGTCTCCACGTTGTAGACGACGCCCTGGTTGAGGTCGGTGGCCCTCAGACCCCAGGTGCGACAGGCGAACATGATGTTGTGGGAGTCGTGGACTTTACTTAAATGGTAGTAGGAGCCAGGCTGCTTCGGGTACGGCAGGGTGTCGGTGCGGCCCTTGTACTCGACCGTTATGTAACCCTCTTCGATGTCTATGTTCGGGGTGCCGTACTCGCCCATCGTGCCGAGCTTTATGAGGTGGCACTCCGGGACCAGCTCGCCAATGGCGTAGAGTAGGTTCAGCGTGCCGACGACGTTGTTCACCTGGGTGAAAACGGCGTGGCTCCGGTCGATCATGGAGTACGGCGCCGACCGTTGCTCGGCGAAGTGTACGAACGCCTCGGGCCTGAAACCCTCCAGAACCTCGTACACGAAGCGCTCGTCCGTCAGGTCGCCGACGGCCACCCCGATGCCACGCCCCGCGAGCTCCCTCCACCGGTCCACACGCTCCCGCAGGGTGGAGATCCTGGTTAAGGACTCCGTGCCCAGCTCTTCGTCCCAGCCTCTGCGGCTGAAGTTGTCAGCTACGAGAACTTCGTATCCCTGCGCCGAGAGGTACAGGGCCGTAGGCCAACCGCAGAAACCGTCGCCACCAGCCACAAGGACGCGCATCGATCCTCCCGACCTCGAGTTACGAACAAACCGTCTCGCTAGGTGCTTAACGAGTACACCCAGCGCTTAACCAGTTTACCCGTTGCTCAAAGATCAAGCACTATAAATCGCGTAAATTCTTTGTTACCCGGCTACTCGAGATTGTCGATGATCGCCTGGGTGAACTCCTTGGTGCCCGCCGAGCCGCCGAGGTCCTTGGTGCGGGTCTCGGGGCTCTTGAGGGCCGCTTCCATGGCCTTTTGCATCCTCTCGGCGGCCTCGCTCATCTCCAGGTACTCAAGCATGGTCCTCGCCGACTGGAGCGTCGCCAGCGGGTTTGCCCGGTTCTGGCCGGCGTACTTGGGGGTGCTTCCGTGTACGGGTTCGAAGACGGCGATCTCGTCGCCGATGTTCGCGCCCGGCGCTACCCCTAAGCCCCCGGTCAGGCCGGCGCAGATGTCAGAGAGGATGTCGCCGTAGAGGTTCGGACAGACCACCACGTCGTACTCGTTCGGCTTCATCACGAGCTGCATGCTCATGTTGTCTACGATGCGGTCGTCGATCTCCTCGAAGTCGTTCTCGTACTCCTTGCCGACCTCGAAGAAGACGTCGCGGAAGAGACCGTCGGTGAACTTCATGATGTTGGCCTTGTGGGCGACGGTGATGTGCTTGCGGCCCATCTCCTTCGACTGCTCGAAGGCCAGGCGACAGAGGCGCTCGGTGCCCTTCCTTGTGATGATCTTGATGGACTCCGCGGCATCTTCGCCCACCATGTGCTCGACTCCGGCGTAGAGGTCCTCCGTGTTCTCGCGGAAGATGATCAGGTCTATGTCCTTGTACGGCATGTCGATGCCCGGCAGGCTCAAGGAAGGCCGCACGTTCGCGTACAGGTCCAGCTCCTTGCGTAAGGCCACGTTAACCGAGCGGAAGCCGGCTCCCACGGGCGTCGTCAGCGGACCCTTGAGGCCCACCTTGTTGCGCCGGATGGACTCGAGAACGCTGTCGGGCAGGGGCGTACCCTCCTCCTCCATCACGGTCTCGCCAGCCTCGGCTACTTCCCACTCGATATCTACGCCCAGAGCCTCGAAGACCTCTTTGACCGAATTGGTTACCTCCGGTCCCGTGCCATCCCCCGGTATAAGAGTCACTGTCTGCGCCACGAAAGAACCCCCTTGCCCTCTCTTTTCCCTTTTCTTGCCCATTTCGTCGAACCTTATGCAGTATAGCGATTGCGTGAAGGGTCGGCCGACGCGAGAGCCTGTCGGGGGATGACCTACAACGGGCCTTAGATATTCGCTTTTGCGAGCGACCGGCTAGAACTGCTGTTGCTGCGTCCCGAAGAACAGGGCTGCACCTATCAGGGCGCCGAGTATAAGCACGAGTAACAAAAGTACAGCAACCGGGATCAGAACGATGGCAGCTGCCTTGCCGGTGGTCGTGTTGTGAACTTCCCGAATACCGACTACCGACAGGAAAATGGCATAGATACCCGCCACGATGTTTACTACCGGTATCCAACTTACAAGCTGGATGGCCGCGACGTAGCAAACAACCCTGAAGGTTGCTTCGAACCCCGCGTTGCCCGGCCTCACGAAGAGCAGCACGAGCAGGTGGTAAATGCCAGCCCCTATGAGCAGGGCCACCGCCGTGTAGATAGGCGATAGGATCAGAGTGACAATGAACCCCACGAGACCGCCCGCGAGCGCCTCGCCGGCAGTGTCCCCTGGGCCAGCGAAGAACGGGGCGAACACCAAGCTTATAATGCCGCCGAGCAGGGCAGAGATCAGGGCGCATATCAGCGCGAAGATGGCCGGGTTCAAGAAGTCGCCCCCCCGGGCTATGCCGCGGAAGAAAGCGACCGGCCGGGTCAGGACCGCGATGACCGTTCTGATGAAGCTGCCAACAGGGTCCTGTAGACTGAACTCGCCTGACGAGCCCCCTACCGATCCTCCCGGAGGACCGCCCGTGCTGCCGCCCGTCTCTCCGCCGTACAGCGGCCGCGACTCGTCGTCCGGCCTCCCGCCACTGCTCCCCGTGTTGAAGTCCATCCGCCTGTCCTCCCTGAGGGCCTTTGTTACCTGAAGATTAGCCGCATTCCAGTGTACGTGCAACACGACGAGCGTTTCTCTACCGTCGCTCTTTTTGAGTTGCTGTAGAATGCTGGTGCAGAGGAGTGGTTGGTGAGGAGTGGGAAGGGCTTTTGTGTCTTCCACGATAGAGACCCTGGAGCGCGAGTTGGGAGAGGCCCAGCTCATCCGCACGGAGCAGCAGAAGGCGGTGATCCGGGCGGAGAACGCCCACGAGGCAGCCTGCGCCGCCCGCGACGACGCCTGGGCGGAGTCCGAGGCGTTCGCCACCGACGACGAGGTGGAGCGGCTCTCGACGCTGGTCTACGAGCGGCGTCGGCAACTCTATGAGGCCATAGATCGCCTCAAAGCCGCCGAAGGCAAGGAGCGCAGGATCAAGAGCCGCCTCATGTACGTGCTGCCGGCGGAGCGAAGACGCTACCTGTCGGGGGCGGTCGACGAGGAGTTCGAGGAATTTCTGCGGGCCGTCGAGGTAGCCTACGACGACGGACGTTCGCCGGGGGTCGAGGTCTCGGTGGTAACCGAGAAGCCTGGGGAGTTGGATCTCCGGGGAGATGCGACCTGGCGGGCGTTGGAGCGTCTCTACTCCGGGACGGTCCGGCGGTGGGTGGAGATCCGGGCCGGGAGGTCTCCGGGAGCGGTCGAGAAGGCGGGCGCGATGGCCCGACAGATCGCCTACTACGCGGGCGGACACGTCCCGCGAGTGTTTGTCGGGGGCGAGGAGATACAGCCAGAGGGCCTCTCGACGAGCGGCAGGACGGGTCCGGAGGGCTGGCGCCCGCTCGTGGGATTCGACGGGCCAAAAGGAAGACTCGCCCTGGCCAGGATCACCGCCCGGCGTTACCTCGACGAGGGTTCGGTGGCGCGGCTCAGCAAACGCGCCGCGGCGCTCGGCCAGGTCGCCGAGATCGCACGCCTCTACCAGACCATGAACCTAACCGGGGACGAGATCCGCTGGCGCCTCGAACAGCTGATCTCGCTGAGGCTCGAAGTCCTCGAAGCCGTCTACGACCTCACCGGTGAACGTCGCCGCTTCTCTTTCTACGAGGTGGCCCGCGCCGCCCGCCTCCTCGACGGGCACTTCCCCGACTCCGGCGTCGCCGCCGAAGCCCTCGTACGCGCCGTAAACCGCGCCTTAGAAAGCGGCGTCCCTTTGGTGGATGTCGCTTACCTTAGCGTCACGTCGGGTGAGGGTTTTTAGTTAGCCTTCGGCGTTATTAGTTATCAGTTGTTAGTTTTCAGTTCTAGGGCCGAGCGTCTTCGCGACGTGGTCAGCAAGAACGTTACCGCTCAAAAAGCGTCACCAGGAGTACCAAGGGCGCCGTGAATCGCTACGAGCTGAACCGGAGCCTGCCAGGAGATAAACACTATGGCGCGTACGCTTGGGGTAGCGAGCCAACGTTTCTACTGACGACTGATAACTGAAAACTTTAAACTGTAAAGTCCGACAGATCGTGTTCGGGGACCGAGAGGTTGTAGGGGCGGGCGGGTTTCTCGGCGAGCACGCGCACCTTATACAC
>JAIVIG010000352.1 GCA_020200675.1 Actinomycetota bacterium | reverse complement strand
TCCGAGCTGAGAGTCGAGCTACGCAAGGCCAAAGAGCGTTTGAGACACAGCCAAGGATGTCATCCTTGGCTGTGTCAGGCAGCCGGGTTTCGAGGTTTAGATGTTCACGCTGATATCAATAGTACGATCTTAGCTGTGTTGGTTGCCGTCCTTAGCGTTGTACTTCCTCCCATACAACCGGATCAGCTTCGCGCCTTGCCCATCGTCGTAGTTGTACTGTTAGTGATATCCGCAGTGCTCTTCTTCCTCATCGTCCCACGGGGCGCAAGATCCAACCGTCCGGCAGTGGGGGGCCTCGTTTGCAGCATCCTCGGTCTGTTATTGCTTCCGGTCTTTTGGAGCGGGCTACCGATCGTGTTGGGTACGGCCGGGGTTTTGTTGGGAAGGATGGCACGCACCACCGGGCGGGGCTTGGCGCTCGCGGCGATCATCATTGGCATAGCTGCGTTTGCCTTGAACCTTCTCGGCCTCCTCGCAGACCGGCTGCTGGCGTAGTTGTAGCCGCTCGTAGTTCCGGTGCAGAGCCGATTATTTGTGCAACGCCCACAAGACCTGCAAAGCTGGGGAACGGGTGCAGAGCGTGTCCGGAGCAAGAATGCAGAACTCCTTGACGCGTTCGTGGCGGGCTCTTACACTGCCCGACCAGCGAAAGGCCAAGTCCGCCGGGCGGAGCTTAGGGGAGAAGGCAAAGGCGCGTGAGGGGCGATCACCTAGCCGGATCTTCCTGGTAACGTTGTGAGACGTTAAGGGAGGTACAGGTGGAGTTTCTCCAACCTCTTGACTGGCGAGAAGCCCTGGAGGCGAAGGCGGCCCATCCCGAAGCCGTGCCCATCTTCGGCGGGACCGACGTGATGGTGGAGATGAACTTCGCCCGCGGCCGTCCGCAAGCGATGCTGGACCTGACACACATCCCCGAGATACAGGAGTGGGGCGAGGAGAACGGACGCCTGCGCGTGGGCGCCGGGGTCACTTACACCAGGATAATCGCCGAGCTGGGAAACAAGCTGCCCGGCCTCGCGATGGCGTCACGCACGGTTGGCTCGCCCCAGATCCGGAACCGCGGCACCGTCGGAGGAAACCTGGGCACCGCCTCCCCCGCCGGCGACGGCCTGCCGCCGCTCTACGCATCCGACGCCGAGGTGGAGGTCGCCTCTACGGAAGGGGTCCGCCTGGTGCCTGTCTCCGAGTTCATAGTCGGTCCCAAGAGAAACGCCCTGAAGGAGAACGAGTTGATCTCCGCCTTCTACGTCCCAGAAGCCGAGGGGCCACAGCAGTATTCCAAGATCGGGCCACGCAACGCCATGGTGATCGCGGTCTGCTCCTTCGGCCTCGCCCTCCACCCGAAGCGAGGGAAGCTCGGGGCCTGCATCGGCTCCGCGGGGCCGACCCCACTGCGGGCCGGGGAGGCGGAGAATTTTATCGAGGGCGTGCTGGAAGAAGGGGGGCTCTGGGAGTCGCGCGCGCAGATAGAAGAGCCGGCCCTCCAGCGCTTCGGGGAGATGGTGGCGGCAGCGGCCAGGCCCATCGACGACGTGAGGGGGACCGCCGAGTACAGGCGTCACTCGGTCGGCGTGCTGGCGAGGCGTACCCTGAAGTGGGCCTGGGAAGAGTACCGGGAGGCGACCGATGCAGCTTAGGCTGGAGGTCAACGGGGAGAAGCGCGAGGTAGACAGTGTCTGGGAGGGCGAGAGTCTCCTCTACGTGCTGCGCGAGCGGCTCGGGTTGCCGGGATCGAAGAACGCCTGCGAACAGGGCGAGTGCGGTTCCTGCTCCGTGTACATGGACGGCATCCTCGTTTGCTCCTGCCTAGTCCTTAGCGGCCAGGCCGAAGGACGGGAGGTCGTGACCGTCGAGGGGATAGCCGGGGGGGATGAGTTGCACCCCGTACAGGAGGCGTTCGTCGAGGCTGGGGCGGTGCAGTGCGGCTTCTGCACGCCGGGCTTCGTCGTGGCGACGCACGACCTCTTGCGGCGAAAGCCCGAGCCCACGGACGCGGAGATACGAGAAGCCCTCGCCGGCAACCTCTGCCGCTGCACGGGGTACGAGAAGATCCTGGACGCCGTGCGCCTCGCGGCGGAGGAGGGCGCCCTATGACGCGCGCACAGACGGTCCCCGCCACCCCGACGCGCGAAAGTCCGGGCGCTCCGGTGACGAGGCCGGGTGGGATCGGGGAGAGCACCACCCGCGCCGATGGGGTGCCGAAGGTCACGGGAGAGTTCGAGTACTCCTCGGACCTGTCCATGGACGGCATGCTGTGGGGCGCGACGCTCAGGAGCCCGCACCCTCACGCCAACATCTGGTCCGTAGATGCCTCCGAGGCCGAGGCGATGCGGGGCGTCTTTGCCGTTCTGACACACGAGGACGTGCCGGGGAGAAAAGTCTACGGGATGGAGATCCCCGACCAGCCCGTGCTCGCGTGGGAGAGGGTTCGTTTCCAAGGCGAGCCGGTGGCCGTCGTCGCCGCCGACCACCCCGAGACCGCCCGGCTGGCGCTGGAGAAGGTCTCCGTGGAGTACGAAGTCCTCGACCCCCTCGTAGACG
Source organism: Actinomycetota bacterium (assembly GCA_020200675.1). Classification (GTDB taxonomy): domain Bacteria; phylum Actinomycetota; class Rubrobacteria; order Rubrobacterales; family Rubrobacteraceae; genus Rubrobacter_F. The sequence continues at coordinate 7,151 of JAIVIG010000352.1, read as the reverse complement.
CCGAGGAGGCGATTAAGGAGGACGCGCCGAAGCTCCACCTCTCCGGCAACGTCCTGCGGCACGTCCGCATAGAGCACAGCGACGTAGGAAGCGCCGCCGCGGAGGCCGAAGTTGTCGTGAAGGGCGAATACGAGGTCGGGATGCAGGACCAGGCGTTCCTCGGCCCCGAATCCGGGCTCGCGGTGCCCGACGGCGAGGGCGGGGTGGACCTGTATATCTCGACCCAGTGGCTGCACGTGGACCGCGACCAGATCGCCGAGAGCCTCGGGCTGCCACCGGAGATGGTCCGGCTGGAGCTCTCCGGGGTCGGCGGAGCGTTCGGCGGGCGGGAGGACCTCTCCATGCAGATCCACGCCTGCCTCCTCGCCCTGCATACGGAGCGACCGGTTAAGATGGTCTACAACCGCGAGGAGTCCTTCTACGGGCACGTCCACCGCCACCCGGCGAAGATGAGCTACGAGCACGGCGCCACGAAGAGCGGCGAGCTGGTCTACGTCAAAGCCCGTTTCGTGCTCGACGGTGGGGCCTACGCCTCGAGCTCGATGGCCGTCTGCCTCAACGCGGCGACCTTCGCCTGCGGGCCCTACAAGATGCCGAACGCCGAGGTAGAGAGCTACCTGGCCTACACGAACAACCCGCCGTGCGGCGCGATGCGCGGCTTCGGGGCGGTACAGGCGTGCTTCGGCCACGAGTCGCAGATGGACAGGCTGGCGGTGGCTCTGGGGATGGACCCGGTCGAGCTAAGAATTCAGAACGCCATCGAGCCGGGCGACAGGTTTCCTTTCGGACAGGAGGTGCCGCCTCCGGCGCCAGTCGCGGAGATACTCGAACGCGTGAAGGCGATGCCCATGCCGGAGGAGAAGGAGGTAATGGGTCGGGACCTGCGCGAATTACCGGGTGGGGTATCGAACACGACGCACGGCGAGGGGGTCCGGCGCGGCGTCGGGTACGCCGTCAGCTTCAAGAACATCGGGTTCTCGGCGGGCTTCGACGACTACTCGACAGCGAGGGTAACCCTTTCGGTAGAAGACGGCGAGCCGCTGGTACGAGTGCATACGGCGGCGGCGGAGGTCGGGCAGGGGCTCATTACTTTGCAAGCCCAGATCGCACGCACCGAGCTCGGCGTCGAGAGGGTCGCCGTGCTGCAGGCAGACACGAGGGTCGGCTCCGCCGGCTCCACGTCCGCCTCGCGCCAGAGCTACGTGACCGGCGGCGCGGTCCAGAAGGCCTGCGAGGCGGTACGCGAGAGGCTCTTCGAGAGGGTCCGCGAGGAGCTCGGGGAGGATTCTGGTGATCTCTCGGTAGAGAACGGCGACATCGTGTCCGGTGGTGAAGTCGTCTTGCCGCTGTCCGAGGTGCTGGACGAGGAGATCGAGGAGACGGTCGAGTACCGCCACAAGCCGACGTATCCGCCGGACGAAAACGGGCAGGGGGACGTACACGTGCAGTTCGCGTACGCCGCGCACAGGGCGGTGGTGGAGGTGGACGTCGAGCTCGGGCTGGTGCGGGTGGTGGAGCTGGCGACGGCGCAGGACGTCGGCAAGGCGATAAACCCGCAGGCTCTGGAGGGCCAGATCGAGGGTGGCGTCGCTCAGGGGTTGGGGCTCGCCCTCCTGGAGGAGCTCCAGATAAAGGACGGCAGGATCCAGAACGCCTCCTTCACGGACTACCTCCTCCCCACCACCCTCGACATGCCCTAGCGTAGGGAGCAGTAATGCCCGGCTACGAGAGGGCCGAGGTCAGCGCCGAGCTGACGGTCGTGCCCTCCGAGCGCGCTGGAAAACCGCCGCGGGAGCAAGTAGAGGCGGCGAAGAAGGCGGCCGGCGAGACGGGCCTGGCGCACGAGGCCGGGCCGGAGACCCTGGTGTTCGCGGGCGGCCGACGGGAGGTTCTCGAAGCCACGATGGAGGTCATAGAAGCGTCGCTCGACGCGGGGGCCAGCGCCGTTGAGTTGAAGGTCGAGGCCGAAGGTGAAGCCGGGAGGTTCGGAGGGTGAGCCCGGCGATTGAGGGGCGCTTCCGTTGATCGCCCTGGATCGGGTGAACGAGATGGACCAAGAGGAGTTCGTGGCGAGGTTCGGCTCGCTCATCGAGTGTTCGCCGTGGGTCGCCGAGGAAGCCTGGAGATCACGGCCCTTCGGGAGCGTCGAGGAGATGTGGCGCGCGTTCGAGGACGCGATGTACGCGGCGCCGCGGGAGAGACAACTGGATCTCATCCGGGCGCACCCGGACCTCGCAGGGAAGGCGGCGATCGCGGGTGAACTCACGCATGAGTCCAGACGCGAGCAGGCGTCGGCGGGCCTGGACAGGCTCTCGCCCGGGGAGTTCGAGGCGTTCACCCGAATGAACCGCGAGTACCGCGAGAAGTTCGGCCTGCCGATGGTGGTGTGCGTGCGCGAGCACACCAAAGAGTCCATCCTGGAGAACGTGCAGTCGAGGCTCGAAAACTCCCGTGACGAGGAGATACGAAGGGCGCTGGCGGAGATCTCCAAGATCTCTCACTACCGGCTGCTGGACATCGTCGAAAGAGAGGAAGAACGACGACCGAAGCAAGGAGAACTTTGAGGGTAAACGCATACCGGCAAGTTACAGAGAGGCTCTCGTGATTTTTTCCCGGGCGACGGTGAGCCTTCCTGGTTGGGTGGAGAAGTTGCTTTCGGATCCCGGCCGCGATTATCCGACCGAAGAGGACCGGATGCAGCTCGTGATCGAGCTGTCCCGGTCGAACGTGGACCAAGGTACGGGAGGGCCGTTCGGCGCGGGAGTATTCGACCTGAGCACGAACCGTCTGGTCGCGCCCGGCGTGAACCTCGTCGCCACCGCCAACCTCTCCGTCGCCCACGCGGAGATGGTCGCCATCATGATCTCGCAGCAGGTCGTCGGGCACTTCGACCTGGGCGGGGAGGGCCTGCCTGCGTACGAGCTGATTACCAAGCACGGAGCCATGCGCGATGTGCTTCGGCGCGATCCCGTGGTCCGGCGTCCGGCGGCTCGTGTGCGGGGCGCGCGAGGAGGACGCGCGCGCCATCGGGTTCGACGAGGGACCAAAGACACCCGACTGGGTGGCGTCCCTGGAGCAGCGCGGCATCTCCGTGGCGCGGGACGTGTGTCGCGACGAGGCGGCGGCGGTGCTCCGATACTACGCCGAGAACGGCGGCATGATCTACAACGCCCGGCAGGGCGCCTGAACGAGCAGGAGACGAGGAGGAGAGACGATGGCTAGAGCGACCGGTAGCGAGACCACCGCGGGAGGGATCTTCCTGGGAAAGACCAGCTACGGCAAGTCGGACGTACGGCTGGTCAAGGTGAGGCGAGGCAAGGATCGGCACGAGCTGACCGACGTCCGGGTGGACGTGGCGCTCGAAGGGGATTTCGAGGCGGCCCACACGAGGGGGGACAACACCGACCTCCTGGCGACCGACACCGTGCGCAACACGGTCTACGCGCTGGCGAAGGACCACCTCACCGGAGAGATAGAGAAGTTCGGCAAGAAGCTCGTCGAGCACTTCCTCGAGGCCGGGCCGACCGTCGAGCGCGTCCGGGTACGCTTCACCGAGCACCTGTGGGACCGTATAACGGTGGACGGCAGGGAGCACGAACACTCCTTCGTCAGGGTAGCCGGGGAGCGCACGGCGACCGTCGAGGGCGACGGGAGCGGCGTCCGGGTCGGGGCCGGCATAGACGATCTGCTCGTGCTCAAGACCACCAACTCCGGCTGGGAGGGCTTCCTGCGCGAGCGGTACACGACGCTGCCGGAGACCGACGACAGGATCCTCTCAACGGTCGTCGCCGCAGACTGGACGTACTACGACGGCACGGACGTGGACTTCGGCGGGGTGTGGCGAGGGGTGAGAGAACAGATACTCGTAACGCTCACCGACCACTACAGCCCCTCGGTGCAGAACACGCTCTACCGCATGGGCAAGGCGGTGCTGGAGAGATTTTCGGAGATAGAGAAGGTCCACCTCTCCCTGCCCAACAGGCACCATATCCCATACGATCTGCAGCGGTTCGGGATTGAGAACGAGGGCGAAGTCTTTCATTCAGACCCCGAGCCCTACGGCCTGATCGAGGGTACCGTGGAGAGGAGGACCTGAACTGGTGGCCGGCCTGACGACCCACGTGCTCGACACCGCCCGCGGCCGCCCCGCCGCCGGCATGCGGGTGGAGCTGTCGCGCCTCGACCCAGCGAGCGGCGAGCGACAGGAGATCAAAGCCATACGCACGAACGAAAACGGACGTACCGACTTGCCCCTACTCACAGCGGACGAACTGGCCTCCGGCGTCTACGAGCTAGTCTTCTACGTCGGCGAGTACTTCGACGGTGCGCCGGGCGTCCCCGAGCCGCCCTTCCTGGACCGGGTGCCTATACGCTTCGGGGTCGCCGACCCCTCGACCCACTACCACGTGCCCCTGCTCGCCTCCCCCTGGTCCTACAGCACCTACCGCGGTAGCTAATACGGGGCTGGACACTCACCGCAAGAAGAGCCAGACGGCCGCGGCGACCCCGTAGGCGACGATCCCTACGCGCAAGACGCGGTCGCTCACCTTCTGCGCGAGGCGAGCGCCGACCTCGCCCCCGACTACCGCCGCCGGCGCGATCACGGCCACGGCGGTCCAGGCCACGTCCGCCAGCAGGGCGAAGCCCATAGCCGAGACCACGCCGATCACGAGCTGCAACAGCGCCTTGAGAGCGTTGAGACGTTGCAACGAGTCGGCGAAGGAGAGGCCAAGGAGGGCTAGGACGGCCACGCCCAGGGCCGCGCTGAAGTACCCGCCGTAGACGGCGGCCAGGGCCTGGCCGGCGAGCGCCCCTATGCCGGGACGATCGTCGTCACCGGAGCGCTCGCCCAGCCACCTCCCCAACGCCGGCTGGGCGGCGAGCAGGGCGCAGGCGGCCAGGATCAGAAACGGTGCGACGCTCTGGAAGGCTTGCTGCGAGGTGACCAGGAGTAGCCCGACGCCGACGAGGCTTCCCACGAAACAAACGATCACCAGCGGGAAGATACGCCTCCCCTGCCCCCGCAACTCACGCCGATACCCGGTCGCGCCCGCAGCGTAGCCGGGGGCGACAGCGACGTTGTTCGTGACGTTGGCGGTCAGCGACGGGTACCCCACGAGGATCAGCGCGGGAAAGGAGATCAGCGAACCGCCGCCCGCGGCCGCGTTGAGCGCCCCCGCGACGAAGCCCGCGACGGCGAGCAGTACGATTGGCCCGACGCTCAGGTCCATCGCAGCCGGGGAAGGGAGATCGTCGGGCGGCCGCGCAAGGACGCTCCGGGACGGTTCGGGACAGCCTCTTCCCCACGGATCACGAGTTCAACTCGTGCCAGCGCCAGTAGACTTCGACGCCTATCTTCCTCCGGTCGGTGCTCCATCGGCAGCCGGCGCTCTTGCCACGGCTTGGAGAACTCGTCGTAGAAGTTCTCCAGCTCGAAGTACTTCCGGTCGTCCTTGTAGTACCGGGAGTACTCGTCGCGCGTGGTGACGAACACCACCCGGTCCGGGCTGCAGTAGTAGAGCGCCCCGAGGCACATCGGGCACGGGTGCGCAAGCACGTAGATGTCGTGCCCCTCGAAGTTCTCGGTCCCGAACCTCTGGCACGCCTGCCTTATAGCCACTATTTCGGCGTGGGCGGTGGGATCGTGGGTCTGCGCCACGAGGTTCGGGCTCTCGGCGACGACCTTGCCGCCGCGCGAGATCACGCACGCGAAGGGCCGTCCGCCATTTTCGACGTTCTCGAGAGCCAGCTCGATGGTGCGCCTGACGAGATCCACGCGTTATTCCCCTTCGGTGATTACGCGACACGGAGACCGCCAGGGAGAATAGCAGGCTACGACCGGCTTGGGCAAACTTCCTCCGGCGCCTTCCCGCCGGCAAGGAGGTGCGCTAAGAAGGATGGCTGGCATCGCGCTTTGCACACGGTAAATTTGAGAACGCGAACTACGTTCGGTTTACTTCTTGCGTCGGACGAAAGCGCCAAGAATCGAGGGAAGACGCTACGGAGGGCGTGATGGACGATAGAACGCAAGAGGTCGAGGCCCAGGAACACTTCTTCGAAGACGATGGCCGTATACCAAACAACCCCGAGCTACCGATGCTCGTCTATCCTGGGGTGCTCGGGGAGCCGGACCTATCCCCCTCGCGCTGCAAGGAGCTGCTCGCGGAGAACGGCTGGGGTGGCGCCTGGGTCGATGGTGTTTTCTCCTACCATCACTACCACTCCAACGCCCACGAGGTGCTGTGCGTGGTAAGCGGCGAGGCGCGCATAGCTTTCGGTGGACCCGAGGGAACAACGGTCGAGGTCGAAGCGGGTGATGTGGTCGTGATCCCGGCGGGCGTGGGACACTGCAACGCGGGTGCTAGCAGCGACTTCGCCGTCGTCGGCGCATACCCGCGGGGCCAAGAGTCCTACGACCTGCGCACCGGCGAGGAGGGCGAGCGCCCCGAAGTGCTGGAGAGCATTCGCAACGTCCTACTGCCGGAGGCTGATCCTCTGTTCGGGTCAGGAGGATCGCTCCTCGACCGGTGGTCGAGGTAGCCTTCAAAGGAACCTCACGCTAAGGACGCGCACGAGGCGAAGGTCGTCCACCAGGATCGAAGGCGTCGGTTGGTCTCACCAAGCTCGGAACACGTTATCGTGGTGCCATCGCAACACCCCGGGGTCGGGCCAGAATGCTGCTTCAGCAGGACCGACGATGCCACGTCCTTCGAGGTTCGTCAAATAGCCAGGCAAGTTGTCGATTGCTGTTAGCTGGGAAGACGTTGCGATTCCGTAGTTTGTAGATACTCTCAAGAGTCCTTCGTCAAAAGCCCAGTGGCAGAGCCGACAGAGAGCCATACCGTTAGCAGGACGATCATCTTGGCTCAGACTCCACGGGATTATATGAGAGGCTTCGACTGCCGTGTGCCCGTCCAGCGTCAATACTCGAATACCGCAAAGGGCGCACCGATGGGCGTAGGCTGTGGTAATGGCCCGCCGGAAGCCCTGGTCACGCGCAGCAGGCCGATACGTTTCCTGTTCGGTCAGCACTTCCGCGACCTTTCCGTAGTCCCGCTGCAACAGCCCCTCGCTGTACCGAAACGCTTCGTGGTTTGTTGCGCTCTGCTCTACCAGCACGGGCCGCAACTCGGGCGAGAAATAAGTCTCGA